>JALTPW010000899.1 GCA_026999335.1 Chromatiales bacterium | reverse complement strand
TCGAGCCGCAGGCATCACTGATTCTGATGCCCACGAAACGGATTCGATTTCTGCGACCTGATGGGACACCCGGAGATTCACCGCCCGGACCATCCGCGATCTGCCTGCTGACACCGTGGGGCGGGCCTGCGGTGTATGAGAGGCTGGAGATTTGATGCCCCACGCCGCACGGGGCACTGAGTGCGGCATAACAGAGGAGGTCATATCATGACCGGAATCATTCCTGCAATCCTTGGCGGTCTCGCGCATACCGCCGTTTTCATCGGTGCCCCGATGGGCGTCGGGTATCTGTCTGCACAGCCAATCCCCGACTGCTACTACGAGCCCGTGCGTACTGTCCGCTATGTCGGTCCCGATGCGCCGAACTATCAGTTCGAGGTGGCTGGCTGCGAGTTCAGGTCTAACGCCGACAAATATGTAGTGGTCGAATAATCTCGTGTAGTCTCGTGTCACAGCGAGCGCTTGGGGGCCTTCGGGCCCCTTTCTTTTTCCCTATTATTCTGTATGGGTATTAGAATATTCTGATATGCAATTTCTCTCCTTGTTCTCTTGACATCTCTCACTATTGCGCTATACTGTAATCGTGAGCCGGGGATGGGCCCCGGTGATGAGAGAGGAGGAGGGGAGACATGAAATTTGACCCGCATCAATACATCCTGGATGCCGGCTGGGATTGGGACGCCGTCCAGAAGACGGCCGAGATGGGTCTGGCCGATGAGGATCTTGACCGCATCTACGACAGCGGGGAATACGACGACCCCGCCAAGGCTGCCGACGCCCTCCTGCAGTACTGCCGTCGGAGGGTGGCGGAAGAGACGCCGCGAGACGTAACCATCAATGGTGTCACCATCGCTGCCCCGAAGGGAGCCGTGGCCTACAAGTACTCAGATCCAGAGGAGGACGCCCGCTGGATCTACGATGAGGACGAGGCGGCAGAGATCGCCGCCGAAGACCACAGCCTGCTGGTCTGGGTAGACGGCATTGATCTCGATGACTGACCACCCACGCGCCAGGGACGGCGCCCTGAAAGGGGATAATCCATGCGCTATTTTGCAGTCCAGCCCATGTACGGGACAGAGATTCATGGACCCTACGACATCACGGTCTATGGAGACAATATGTCTGAGGTCCGCCGCAAGCTCCGCGAGCAGCTCGACCTGCATGCGAATGACACGCGTGTGGGGCCGGCCACGTACTACCTGCAGGAGGAAATCAACCCCAACGTCTCTCAGGTCGTACCGGTGATGCGCGGATACAAGGAGCCAGGCTATGAGCTTTGACCGGACCAAGTGGCAGCGCGAGCGCAAGGAAGCGCTCAAGCGTGCCGGCGGGCGGCGGATCTGTGTCGAGATCCAACCGGACGCAAATGCTGTGCTATCCCGACTGAAACAATCTACGGGAAGGAGTGCAGCTCAGATCATCAATGACCTGATCAGACAGGCCCGCTAGATGCACGGCGGAGGATGGTCGTGCGGAGGCGGGCATTCCTTTCGTTCGGGTCTATCAATATTTTGGGATGTTGATACATTCCGATAATCTTCTATCGGTCTGTAGACGGCCGCGCCCCATATACTCGTGCCATCTGACTCGATCGCCAGGTAGCCATCGCCCCTGATGACCCGTCCGATCATCATGGGCCTCCATTCACCCAGGATCACTCCCAGACCCGCCTCCAGACCGCCATTCTCGCGGTGACCTCCAAGAAAAATCAGGTGAGATCTCACCCCATCCCCTATCTGGATACCCCACTCGGCAAAGTCGCCTGAGAGACGCGCTGTGGCGGCGAGAGAGCGGCCGTCCCATGTCACTCCGATGCCCAATCCTGCCGCTGCGCATGATCGTGTCAATAGTAAAGACAAGATCACAAGGCCGGCGCCAGCGACTGCGCCTGTCAAGATGTCAATAGTACGCTTCATCTGGTCTCCTCGTTCGCATGCTGCATTGCTCTTGTCGCGGCCTCGAGCTGGACGCGGCACAGGTGATATTCCTCCGCCCATTTGACCATCGTCCGCCTGACCGTATTTCGTCTCCCGTCTGTCAAGACAGGCAGTGTCTCAGGACACCTGGATTCAACGAGGCCCCGTGGAAATGTCGGTCCAGTATTGACCACGAGCGGCTTTGTTGAGCAGCCGGACATCATCAGGGCCAAAGCACTCAGCATCAGGAGTTTCGCGCTCACGTCTTTCCACCTCTCGGGTGATGGTGCGATAGACGGTTCTCACCGTCTCGCGTTTCTCGGACATTGCTACCGCCATCTCGCCGATTTGCCGTTCGAGATCGGCCCGGTCCCTTTCAAGTCGCTGCACTTCCTCTGCGAGCCCTCGTTCTGTCCGGTACTTGCAAAACGACCAGCCGGCAACGGCGGCGCCAATGACAAGAGCAACGAGAGCCAGAAATGCAATGATGATTGCCCACATCTTCACGGCTTTATTACCTCGACCTC
>JALTPW010000898.1 GCA_026999335.1 Chromatiales bacterium | reverse complement strand
TCGCGCATGCCACGACGGCATTGCCAGCGTAGGCGGGACGAGGCGGAAACCGCCGTATCAGACATGGTGTTTCAGCATCAGCTTTTTGATATTGCCGATAGCCTTGGTGGGATTCAGGCCCTTGGGACAGACATCCACACAATTCATGATGGAGTGGCAACGAAACAGGTGATACGGCCCTTCCAGCTCCGCCAACCGGTCGCCGGTGGCCTGGTCACGACTGTCGGCGAGAAAACGCCAGGCCTGCAACAGCGCCGCCGGGCCGCGGAACTTGTCCGGATTCCACCAAAAAGACGGACAGGCGGTGGAACAACAACCGCAGAGAATGCATTCGTAGAGACCATCGAGCTGATCACGCTGTTCCGGGGTCTGCAAATATTCGGTTTCGGGTTCCGGGTCATGCACCGTGAGCCAGGGTTTGACGGCGCGGTACTGGTGATAAAACGATTCCATGTCCACCACCAGATCGCGGATCACCGGACGGCCTGGCAGCGGTCGGATCTCTACCGTTTCACCCAGTTCGTTGAGCGGCGTGACGCAGGCCAGGCCGTTACGGCCGTTGATGTTCAGCGAATCGGAACCGCACACACCTTCGCCGCAGGAGCGGCGAAAACTGAGTGTGGGATCGAGTTCGGCCTTGATACGCAGCAGGGCGTCGAGCAGTTTGTCACCGCTGTCGAAACCGTCCAGCCGGTATTCCTGCATGCGCGGCGACTTGCCGTCGTCCGGGTTATAACGATAGATCAGAAAACGCATGTTTCAATCACTCGGTTGCAAACCATCGCGGGCATGGCCCGCTCCGACAATAATTCAACACTCAACACTGAATTAATACACTCTGGCTTTCGGCGGAAAGGTATCCACCGTCAACGGCTTGGTACGCACCGGCTTGTAGTCCACCCGGCCATCCTCGTAATAGAGGCTGTGCTTCATCCAGCGTTCGTCGTCGCGATCCGGATAATCGACACGCGAATGGGCGCCGCGGCTCTCCTTACGCGCCAATGCGCTCTGCACCGTCGCCAACCCCAGGGCCATGAGATTTTCCAGCTCGAAGGCTTCGATGCGCGCCGTATTGAAAACCTTGCTCTGATCCTTCAGGCAAGCGTTTTGCAATCGCCCGGCCAACGCCTGTACCTTGGCCACACCCTCGGTGAGGATCTCCTCGGTACGGAACACACCGCAGTTCTCTTCCATTACGTGTTGCAGCTCCTGGCGCAGCACATCCACGGATTCGCCGTCGCCACTCTGCTCCCAGCGTGCCAGACGTGCCAGGGCCCGGTCGACACTACCCTCGTCGAGCGGGCGGTGATAACGATGCTCGACCAGATGTTCGATGATGTGATTACCCGCAGCACGGCCAAAGACCACGATATCCAACAGCGAATTGCCGCCCAAACGGTTGGCCCCGTGCACCGACACGCAGGCGCATTCGCCCACCGCATAGAGCCCGGGAATCGGCTCTTCGGCGCCCTCGCCCAGCGGTACCACCACCTGCCCATGACGGTTGGTGGGAATCCCACCCATGGTGTAATGGGCGGTGGGAAAGACCGGAATCGGCTCTTCGATGGGATCGACACCAATGAAGGTCATGGCCATGTCACGGATACCGGGCAAACGTTTTTTGATCACCTCCGCACCGAGCTGCTCCAGTTTCAGCATCACATGATCGGCATTCGGCCCGCAGCCACGCCCTTCACGCACCTCGATGGCGATGGCGCGACTCACCACGTCACGGCTGGCCAGGTCTTTCGCCTGCGGCGCATAGCGTTGCATGAATCGCTCGCCGTCTTTATTCACCAGATAACCGCCCTCGCCACGCACGCCCTCGGTAATCAGCATGCCCTTGCCGGCGATGCCGGTGGGATGAAATTGAAAGAACTCCATGTCCTGCACCGGGATGCCGGCGCGCAGGGCCATGGCGATGCCGTCACCGGTATTGATGTGGGCATTGGTGTTGGTGCGAAACAGCTGTCCAACGCCGCCGGTGGCCAGCAGGGTGGTCTTGGCCTCGATGAGCAACGGCTCGCCGGTCTCGATCTCCAGCACCACGGCACCGAGGATGTAACCCTCGCTGTCCTTGACCAGATCGATGGCGAAATATTCATCGAAAAAATGGGTCTTGGCGCGGATGTTCTGCTGATACAGGGAATGCAGAATCGCGTGTCCGGTGCGATCCGCTGCAGCGCAGGTACGCGCCGCCTGGGCGCCACCAAAATCCTGGCTCTGGCCACCAAAGGGCCGTTGGTAAATCTTGCCGTTATCGAGACGCGAAAACGGCACCCCGGCGTGCTCCAGCTCCACCACCAGATGCGAAGCGGCACGGCACATATATTCGATGGCATCCTGATCGCCCAGGTAGTCGCTACCCTTCACCGTGTCGTACATGTGCCAATGCCAGTTGTCCGGCACCACATTGGCCAGAGCCGCATTCATACCGCCCTGCGCCGCCA
>JALTPW010000897.1 GCA_026999335.1 Chromatiales bacterium | reverse complement strand
CACGAAATAGAACTAAATGCAGTTAGATGACAGGGTAAATATTATGAGCATAAAAACAATATTTATTTTGACATTGATACTACTTGCCGGGTGTGTAGAACGGGGAGGTATTATCAAGCAATCAGAGTATTCAGAATGCTCTGACGTAGAACGGTGGGCTACAAGTATGGCATTTGTCAATTTGAAAAATGCAGGCATTACAAGCAACGAATCACTAGACTTCAACAAAACCAAAACGACAAGACTCGCATCAGAAAATATTGGTGATAATCTATATACCCAGATTCACTGTTTTCACAGAAAAATCAGGCAAAAAAATATCAGTGATTACTAAAAACATGGCATCAAATGAAGAATGCTCTATGAGTGACGTTGAGGTGTTTGTCATCAGTAAAATTATTGGCCAGTAAAAAACATGATAGGCATGGGTGCCGGCGGAATCGATACTCACCCGTTCCATCAGCCTGGCAGCACCAGTAACGCGCTTGGCAAACAAACAGCACACTGATGTCTTTCTTCATTTTTTTCCGCCGGCGTCGTTGAAGGAATACGGAAATTCTAGCAAAAACAGACATCAAAAAACCTTGATAGGAGATCAAACACCGGCCACTGCGGCCGAATCAATATAAACATCAACACCGTCTTGTCCATGCACCCGGGCGACGGGCAGATCCTCGCCCGCCTGCCAGCGCCGCACCGCCGTCTGCTTGCCACTACCGGTGACGATGATCAGCACCTCGCGTGCGCCATTCAGGGCCGCCAGCCCCAGACTAACGCGCTGCGGCGGTGGCTTGGGTGCATCACGCACGGCAACGACCGTTGCCGACGCATCCAGCGAATGACCGGGAAACAGACTGGCTGTATGACCGTCCTCGCCCATGCCGAGCAGAACCAGATCGAAAGGGTGTGCGGCCGCAACAACGGCCGTGTATTTTTCCACCGCCCTGTCGATACCTTCTTCCGTGGCGATAGGAAATATATTTTCTGCTGGAAGGGCTACATGCGCCAGCCAGTTTTCGCCGGCCATGACGCTGTTGCGTTCAGGATGGCCGGCCGGCAGGCCGCGTTCGTCACCAAAATAGATGAACCACTTGCCCCAGTCGGCACCCGCCGAGCGCAACAGCCGATAGGCCAGCGCCGGCGTGGTGCCACCGGCCAGCACCAGCTTGAACCGGCCCCGGGTTTCAATGGCCTGCGTTGCGGAATTCAGGATACGTTCGGCCGTGGCCCGGGCCACGGCCTCGGCATCGTCGAAGGTGTGCCAGTCTTGCCGCATGTTATTTCTTTTCGTGGTGGCCACCAAAACCGAAGCGCATGGCGGAGAGCACCTGGTCAGCAAAGTCACTTTCACCACGCGAGGTAAAGCGATCGTACAGCGCCGTACTCAGCACCCGTGCCGGAACACCGGCTTCGATGGCGGCGATGCTGGTCCAGCGGCCTTCGCCGGAATCGGACACGTTACCGGAAAATTCGCTCAATTGCGGGCTGGCGTGCAGGGCATCGGCGGTCAGATCCAGCAACCAGGAGGCCACCACGCTGCCGCGCCGCCAGACCTCGGTGATGTCGGCCAGATTCAGATCGTACTGGAAGTCTTCCGGATTGCGCAGCGGCGAGGTCTCGGCATCGATTTCCTGTGACGTCTTGCCGACATTGGCGTGCTTGAGGATATTCAAGCCCTCGGCATAGGCGGCCATAAGACCGTATTCGATACCGTTGTGCACCATCTTGACAAAGTGACCGGCGCCCACCGGCCCGCAATGCAGATAACCCTGCTCGGCTTGCGAGGGGTCACCCGTCAAGCCCTTCGAGCGCACCACGTCGTCCATACCCGGGGCCAGCGACTTGAACACGGCATCCAGATGCGCCACCGGGGCGTTTTCACCGCCGATCATCAGGCAGTAACCGCGTTCCAGGCCCCACACACCACCGCTGGTGCCAACATCCAGGTAATGAATACCCTTCGGTTGCAGGCGTTTGGCGCGGGCGATGTCGTCCTTGTAATAGGAATTGCCACCATCGATGATGATATCGCCTTCGTCCAGCTTATCCACCAGCGCGTCGATATTCTGATCCACCACCGCCGCCGGCACCATCAGCCAGACCACTCGTGGAGTTTCCAACTTGGCGATAAAGTCATCGAGATCACTGGCGCCGATGGCGCCCTCGCCTTCCATGGCTTTCACCGGCTCGGGGCTGCGGTTGTAGACCACGCATTCGTGGCCGTCCTTCATCAGACGGCGCACCATGTTGGCGCCCATGCGCCCCAGACCAATCATTCCCAGTTGCATTCGCTATTCTCCATTTATTGCGCTGGCCTTCAGGCCAGAATATTTGTCAGCCGCGTCAAGGCAGAAACCGTATCGGCACCGATATGTAAACGCAAAACCCGCCGCTTGCGCTCCGACAACACTTGAAAATCACCCTGCGCCTGCGCCGCCTTGACGACTCCAAAGCTGTATTTGCGGCCCGGCACCAGCAGGTCTTGAGCATCATCGCAGGTGATTTGCAAAAACACCCCACTGTTCGGCCCACCCTTGTAGGCCTGACCGGTGGAATGCAGGAAGCGCGGCCCGTAACCGACGCAGGTGGCGACCCCTGCGCCCTGACAGACGTGATTGCGGATCTGCTGCAAGGCCACATCGTGTCGTGACTCCAGCCGGTTGATATAGGCCAGCAGGGCGAAATAATCACCAGCGCCGAGCCGGCCCAGGTGGGCCTTGAGATAGTCCTCGACACTGGCATCAACGCCCACTAACTCACGCAGGCTGGTGGCATTGGCCATATCGGTGAACAGGGTGAAGTGCTCGTCACTGGCCAGCGCCGACGCTTCCGGCAACCTGCCGCTGGCCTCGAAGGCCTCGGTCAGCTTGCGTGTCTCGATCTTGCTGGCCTCCACGTCCGGCTGGTCGAAGGGATGGATATCCAACACCGCACCGGCCACCGCAGTGGCGATCTCCCAACGAAAAAACTCCTTGCCCAGGTCGTCGGCGTCGGACAGCTCGATGCGCACCAGTGGATGACCCGCCGCCACCAATGCGTCGAGGCGGACACGCTCGGCACTGTCGTCATCGCTGGCCATGTGCAGGTAGACAAACAAGCGGTCGGCGCCGTAATTCTCCGCCGCAACCAGGGCCTCGCCATCAACGGGGATGATGCCCCTGCCCTGCTTGCCGGTGGACTCGGCCACCAGTTGCTCCATCCATGCGCCCATGGCGCTGATGCCCGGCGAAGTGAGCACGGTCAGCTTGTCACGTCCCTGCCGTGCGGCAAGACCCATCACCAGTCCCAGCATCACACCCGGGTTCTGCACCACGCGGGTATCCTCACAAGCGGCGACCATTTCTTCCGTACGGTCGAGGAAACGCGCCACATCGACACCCATCACCGCCGCCGGCACCAGACCGAAATGGGACAAGACCGAATAGCGTCCACCGATCTGCGGCTTGCCGTAGAAGATGGCGCGAAAATTGTCAGCACGCGCCACCGATTCCATGTTAGAGCCGGGGTCGGTCACGGTCATGAAACGAGCCGAGGCCTCGGCCTGTCCCAACGTTTCCGTGGCGCGAGCAAAAAAATAGTCCTTGAAAATGTTCGGCTCCAGGGTGGAACCGGACTTGCTCGATACCAGAAACAGCGTGCGCGCATAGTCGATCTGCGCCTCCACGGCGCGGATGTGCGCCGGGTCGGTGGAATCCAGGATCAGCCATTGGGGATGGCCGGGCTGGCTGCCAAAAGTCAACTGCAATACCTCCGGACCCAGGCTGGAGCCACCCATGCCGAGCAACACCGCGTGGCTAAAATCGCCCTCGCGGACAAAAACCAGCGCCTGTGATAGTTCGTCGCTATGCTCACGCAACTCACGACTGATGGTCAGCCAGTCCAACCACTGGTCTTCGTCACCATCGCTCCAAAGACTGGCATCACGGGCCCACAATCGCGCAACCTTGCCGCCAGCCTGCCATTCATCAACGGCTTCGTCGAGTTGCTGCTGAAACAGCGTGGGAAGAGAAAAGGATTGTCCGTGCATTAAGCTAGCTCCCGGGAAAACGACCGCCTCACAAAAAGACAGCCGGTGGAAAATTGTAGATTCTGGAAGCCTGATCAATTCGTCATCCCGGTGCAAAGCGGGATTCAATACTTCGAATTCCTGGATTCCGGTCTATGCCGGAATGACAAAAGACAAATTGATCAGAAGTTCCCTCTCACAGGGCACGCCTGAAGCACCCTATATTGCCAGAAAGCAGGCACCGAGGCGCTACGTTTCTGTGAAACGAACATAGCGGCCAGCCAGTGATTCACTTGAGATAGTCTACATCGCCGTCCCGCACCCTCATGTCATGATAGTACTTAAACTTCAATATTGCCTCGATGCCATGACAATCGACACAAAAACTGTCCTTCCGCCAGCGCAAAAAACTGCTGAGAACATTCCCATTGAGATTGCCCGGCCTACGCATGGGTGTTTTTTCCGCTTGCAGGCCGTTGTCCTTTTTCGGCGCTGTCCAGCGGTGTGGGTCATGGCAGGTGACGCAACCCATGGCGCCGAATTCTCCCAGTTCGCCGTTCGCATCGATCAACGGCATACGTTCGGGATCGGCACGCAAAATCAAATCCCGTGCCGGGTGAGAAAAACGGGCGACCCGCGCATCAGCGGCAAGCCCTTCCCGGCGATGGCAATCCAGACACAGGGTATCGCGTTCGAGAGCCGCTTCCTCACCTTGGTAGGCATGCCGCTCCCAGGCCTGCAACACCGGCGCACCCGGTTTGCCACCATGCATCTGGTGACAGGCCCCGCAGACCCCGCTCTGCCATGGCGATTTGCCGGAAAGATTGTGACTCTTCGGCGCCGTCAAACGCAGATCATGGTCGCTGCCGACCACCGCTGCCTGCGCCTCGTGGCAAACAGCGCACAACTTGCCGTCACGATGATCCTCGCGCAGCAACGGCGTATCCGGCTTGCCCTCATGCATACTGTGACAGGTGAAACAGGTCACGCGCTCAAAAGTCTTGCCGGCAATCGTCACCGCCTCGTCCAGCTTGAAATCGACCGCATGCACGCCCTTTTTGCGCGCTTCCTTTTTGTCCACGGCATGCTGTCGCGGATGACATTCGATACACAGCTCGGCCTTGGTCACCGGCAGCAGCGTCATCGCATCACCCTCACCGCCATGAATCTGGTGACAGCTCTGGCATGTCATGCGTGTCTGCGAGTCCAGTGTACCGCCCTGTTTTTCGAGGCGCACCGGCAGGCCCCGGTGCAGGTGTTCATCGCTGGCATAATTGCGCCGCTCGGTGGTTTTTGGGGGAGGCGCCTTGAGCGAAATGCCCACCGGATGATTGACACCGCGCCGCGAGTGTTCGGCATCGAGACGGCTGGCCAGCTTCGAGGCATGGCACTGCTGGCAGAGATCACCGTCACGGTTCGGCACGCGCAACCAGGGATTGCCGTGCGCGGCATGCAGGGTGGTCTGACCTTCCAGCGTCTGGCCGTGCGGCGTATGGCAACTGCCGCAGGACAATGCCCCATCCGCCAGACGCGGAAAGAGCGCAGGAATCTTGTCCTTGCGCTGCGTGTCCGGCTTCTCATCCTGCGGTGCTTTTTTCCGCCGATGATGCGCATCCGGGTGCTGCCCGCCCCGGCCGATGCGCAGACGGGAGTCCACCACCACGCCGTGATGGCAGCTGTAGCACATGCGGGGCGACGCCACGGCCGGCACCGTCTTGTTGCCCGGCCGTTCCTCGCCGACGGGCGGCGATGCCCACGACCGATGACAAATGACACAGCCCTTGCGCGAGGCCGATGGGACTACCCTCGCCGCTATTTCAGCACCTTTTTCCGCTGTCGAGGCCTGCGCCCGCAACTGGAACACCTCGACACGATTGCGCCCCGCATCCACCACGTACAGGCGTTGATCCCGTATCGTCATGCCCACCGGCGTCTTGAAATTCAATCTTCTGCCCGTGCTGTCGCTCAGCAGGCCGACAGGCTGTCCGTCACGAAACAGCGTGATCGTACCCGCATAGCTGTCCCCAACCAAAAAAAATAATCCGTCCGGGGAAAACGCCAAACCATTGGGACGAAATAGCTCACCGGGCCGCAGGCCGAAACGGCCGATATCATAGACGAAACGCCCACGCGGATGCAGCACTTGAATCCGCCCGTTAAGCACATCCGTGACATGGAGATAACCGCTGTCATCACTGGCGATCTGAAAGGGAAAATGGAATTCTTCCCGCCCTTCTCCCCGCGTCCCCCGGCAAAGTACCGTCACGTCATGGCGCAGGTCGTAGGCACAGAGCCGGTGGTTGCGGCGATCCGTCCACCACAGCAGGCCATCGCTCACGGCCAGGGCGACGGGCTCGGGCGGCGCCTCACCGGTCAGGAAAATAGTGCGTACAAAATCACCGCGTACATCGAATACGACGATACGCTGATTACCCGTATCGGCCACAAAAACCCGCCCGCCATCGATGGTGATGCCCACCGGCAACGACAACGCATCCGGCTCTGAACGGGAAAAACTGAAATCACGCTCCCCTTCGCGGGAAAACACCACCACGCGCCCGTTGACACCATCCAGCACATAGATACGTCCATCATCACCCACCGCCACGTCGGTGGGCTGTTCCAGATCAGCGTCCAGAATCATCAGCGCTTCGGCCATCACCCCGGCCTGTAGCAGACACGGCCACAGAAACAATCCGACCAACAGTATTACCAGTACTCTAGGTGAGAATATCATGGTATTCAGCGCCACAACTCCGTCATGCGCAGGCGCTGGTCCTTGTCCCGGTAGCGGGAAAAAAAGCGCGCAATGGCATTGTCCTCGATGGCGCGCACTTGGCCCTCGCTGGCATTCAATGTCCGCCAATCCAGCAGTGTCTGTTTGCGGTGATGGCAGTCGGCACAGCGGCGGCCGTCTTTTTTTAGTGAGACGTGCAAGCGGGCCTTGAGACGGGCCTTGTCTTTCCGAGCACCCTCTTTCCAGGTTGCGCGAATTTCCCGTGCCAAAAAATCATCCTTGAACAGCAGCGCAGGCCGGCCCTGAAAAAAGGGCGCGATGCGGGCAGCCGGACGGGGAACCTGGGATGGCACGGCCTCTCTGTCCATGGCCCCGGCGGCCGTCACTTTACAACAGTCCAGCGCGCCATAATCGAGCCAGCGATAGTCGAACGACACACCCTGCGGCTGGAAGTGACAGGTCTCACAGGCGATATAGCGTGTGTGCATGTTGAGAAAACTTCGTTTGCGTAATGACTCCTGGTGCGGCAACGCCGCATGGCAAATCCGGCACAGGGACTGGCGATCCGTTTCGGTAGCGGAATTTCGCCGGTGGAAAGGCGGTATTCCCGCGACCTCGCTGATCTTCGGCTCACGATAATGGTCAACCTGCTTGCCCGCCTCCCATAACGTCCCGGCATCCGGCACCCCACCCAACATAAAATAGGGATTTTCTTCTGCCATGGACAAGGCAGAGAGTGAAAGCAGAAATATCAGTAAAAATACTTTCATTATCGTGATCCACTGCTGCCTCAATTAATTTCACATCGTCATACCGAACTTGACCCTGACGGCTCCCATAAAATTAGCAAGTAGCCTGGGTTGAGTGTAGCGAAACCCAGGAATTTACCGTGCGTCTCCCCCGGAGTTTCTCAGGCTCAACCCAGGCGACGTTTCTGCGCAATCCATTGAAATACTCAACAACCACTCGCTAAAGCGGGTGGGATAGCATGTAGGGTGGGCAGGTTTTTCATGCCCACGTGGAATATGCGTCAACCGCGTGGGCACACGTGCCCACCCTGCCAGGTTTTTTGTGGGAATCCGTCAGGGTTTGATCCAGTATCCGCTAAATCGTTGAAACCACTGTATTCCAGCCTACGCGAAATACCCAAAGCACTACGCAGGGCAGATCCTGACAGGGGGAGATTATTCATACTTCCAGTACGTCAGGCACCCGGTTTTTCCAAGCACTCCACCAACCACTCCAAACACAAAATAAAGTTAACGAGACAGCAGTAATCATGATCGATCTTCTTCTTTGACGGCTTTCACATGAGGCCGGCGTTTGCCCTTTTTCGGCTTGCGGCCAATCACCCGTTTTTGGAAACTGCCCCCACCCAGCACCGCAAAAATAACGCCCTGGCGTTTATTGCCAAACAACACCCACAACAGACTGCCACCACCCAATACCAGGACAACCGGCAACATGGCCATGATGGCCTTGCCCCAGTTGCTTAAAAATCTGGAATTATCCAATGGTGCAATATCACTGCTGACGATGATCATGTCCATATCGTGCAGATCCGTATTCACAAAACCCGCGTTGAGCGGATGATGGGCAAAACCGTGGCAACCTTCGCTGGCACAGGTATCGGCCAGATGATCCGCATGTGTCGCCGCCAATAGATCATCATCACGCCGCACGCCGTGACGGAATCCGGCCGGGGCATGGCAGTCGATGCAGGAGGCACCCGCCTCCACACCACTGCGCAATAAGCGACCGTGCAGGGTCATGGCATAACTGTCACTGGCAAGCACAAAGCGGGCACCAGCCTTTTCCTTTTTGCCGGTTTCAGGATTTTCGATCTCCACCTCCGCCATGCGCTGGTGATCGGCGTGGCAGTCGTTGCACAGGCGATTGTGATCACGCTTGTCCCAGCGCGAGCCGAGAAAACGGCGCAGGATGTGGCCACCAAACCGGTTCATCCACACTTTTCCCTGGTGGCAACCACCACACTCGGTTTCCAGATGATTGAAGTCTTCACGAAAGCGCGGCAAGTCCCGGGCACCGATATACAGCTCATTGGGATGGCACTTGCGGCAGGAGGGCAAGGCCTCGTCACCGGCCTCACGCAGACGGTTGGCGCCGCTAAAACCCTTGCTCCAACCCTTGCCGTGTACGGATTTCTTGAATTCCTCCGTCACCGCCTTGTGGGTGTAGGGCTTGCCACCGGAGGGTTCTTCCACATGGCAGGAGGCCGCGCAGTCGACTTCACCGTTTTCCGCGCGATGGGGGTAGTCACGGATCTTGCGGTGACAATCCTTACACGGCACGCTGCCATGCAGGGAACTCAAATAATGCGAGGCATCGATGCTGGCCACGCGCAGCACGCCCTGCTTGTCCACATATTGCAATCCCGGCAGGGCGTGGCAGGCCAGACAGCCATCCACATCCCCCTGCCGTTCATCAGCCATTACCTGGGTAACGACTAAAAAAGAAAAAAACAGGGTGGCGACAGAAACGATCAGCATCAGGATCAGCCGTTGCCCGTTGATACGGTACCAGGCCGGCAACGGTGTTTCTTGCCGGTGCAGGGCCGTCCACTGCGGCTGAGGATGATAGTCGACCCCCTTCTTCTTTCGCTTCGGGGTGATATCCGGCGGCATGGCCAACCAATCGATGGCATGCCAGTCACAGACATCCACGCATTCATGGCAGGACATGCAGGAAAACTGATCCACCACTGCCACCCGATCCACCATTTTGATGGCGCCGGTCATGCACTGGCGGGCGCACACATTGCAACCGGTGCAACGATCACGCTCGACGCGGATGCGGCGGGTGAAACGGAACCTCGCCCCCAAGCGGTTGACGATGCCGTCGATGGCGCCAATGGGACACAAAAACTGACAATAGGCACGTCCCTTGCTGGCAAAGAAGCCGAGTAGAAACAGCAGGCCGAGGTTGACCATCCCCACAGCGGAAAACAGAAAGGCGATACCCATCAAACCGCCGCTAAAGGCCTCGAAAATGCGCGGCACGGTAATAAAATTACACAGGGTGCAGGCGCTGATACCCAGCATCGGCATCAGCAGCAGATAGGTGGCGAAATAGCCGTAGCGAATCGGCACCTGTGGCAGGGCGCGGTATTCGATCTTCCAGCGATCATTGAGCAGACGGCTGACCAGTTCGGGAAAACCGCCCACGGGACAAAGATAAGCACACCAGATACGACCGAAGAAAAAGCTTGTGACGAGAATGGCCGACAGGGCGATGACACCGATCATCGCCACTGACATCTGTGCACCCAGATCGTCCAGCGTCATGCCAGGGAAATAGAGATAAAAACGGCGGATGCAGGCCTTTCCGCACAGATCCGGATTGTCCACCAGTCCCGGCAAAAACAGGAACGGGGCGAAAAACAACCCACAGCTGAGCATAATCAGTCCATAGCGGTATTTTTGCCCGTTGGGGATGGCGCGGAGCTTGTCCAATAAGCGCACGGCGACTACCGCTCGAACTCGTGACAGGCCAGACACAGGGCGCCGTCTTTTGCAGAAAGGCGCAACAACACCTCCGAGCGCAGGCGGCGATAATATAATGTCACCGGCGCCGCCTTGCCTGACAGTTCCTCCAGCCGCGCCTGCTTGTCGGCGCGATAGACGCTGTCCCAAGGATGATCTTCGTAGACCACGCCTTCTTTTAAATCACCGACCACCTGCTTGCCCGCCGGTTTGCTTTCGGCAATCAGGCCACGCTCATGAGACGAGTGACAGGTGACGCACATGATTCGGCCCTGTTGATCCAACGGCAAAACAATGCCGAGCTTCCGCTCCGACGCCAGCATGCGCCGGCGCATTTTTTTGTCGGGTTTCACCAAGTGATTGAAAGCATTGAGATGCGGTGTCCGCAGATGGCAGCCCGGGCAGAGGGTTTCTGCCGGCAAGCGCAGCTTCAATTGTTCGCGCGTATATGCCTGGTCGGGATCCAGTGCCTTTTGATGGCAATATTCACAGGCTTTTTCATCATATTTTCCCTGCGCATCCAGCAGGTCGTGGATGTTTTTCCGGCGGTAGTCTTTTTCCTCGTGACAGCGGTAACAAAATACCGTGGTCTTCGCATAGGGGCCTTCGCGCAAAAATTCTGCTACATGCTTGTCCACCTCAGCGAAGGGTATGTCTTCGATATCCTCGATGCCGTGGCAGGTCTCGCAGACGATTTCACCACGGTGATTCAAGATAAAACTCTCTGGCAGCTGCATCGATTCTACCGGCTTGATGTTGACGGGGTGATGCAGGGGTGGAAGATCCACAAGCCGCGTGGCCGCGGCGGCTGTGGAAACGAGCAGCAAGGCAAAGGCGAGGACATGTCGCATCTCACATGCCCGCCTGTACCGCTTCGCCGTGCCGGTGACAGGGGCGGCAGTCCTCCCCCACCCGGTGCACACCACGCAGGCCGTTGCCCGTATCCAGATCGCCCTGTTCCAGCACCGCTTCCATGTCGTGACAAAGCACACATAACTGCGAAAAGTCACCTTCAAGAATAAGCACCGGCCAGGCCCGTTGCCGAAACGCCGTCAGCTGGCGGGTTCCCTGATCCGAACGGTCGATGACGAGCCCGTTGTTTTGCGTGCCGTGCATGGTATGGCAGTCCGTGCAGGCGACGCGGCTGCCATAGACATACCGATCACGCAGGCCGGCATAGGTGCGCCCGCCACCATCGATCCAGCCGTGTTTGTCGCTATAACGCCAGGCATCCTCGATGGCGATAAGCGGGTCATCCGAGACTGTACCGGTGATTTCGAAGCCAGCCTGCTGGTGGTCACGATTGTGGCAACGCAGGCAGAAGTCACTGAGTGAGTCATAGGGCGTAGCCAGGCCATTGGCATCATTAAAGCGAGTCAGGTCACGATTGATATCGAAGCCTCCGTTCATATCGGAGGCCACATGGCAGACCAGGCATTGCCCGTCGCTCAGTGGCTCTCGGCCAGATTTCAAAAAATCATGACCATTGACGCCATCGCCCAGCGGCTGCGATGGCAGGTCACCCGGGTTGTGGCAAAACACACAGCGGCGCGGCTGTTGCGTGCCATTGCCACCGTGACAACCGGTGCAGCTGTCGAAACCCTTGTCTCGCACCATATCGCGGATACGCGACACGCGGCGGTGAATCAGGGCCAGCGGATGACAGGCGGCACAATCCGGCAGCCCCCAGGCCGAACCGTCATCACCGTGCCCGCTGTCAAGGATGAGATGGCCGGACGCCACGGTCGACGCATTCCCATTCATGTCACAACCCGACAGCAGAAGCACCATCAGCAGCAAAAACAGCAGCCAGATCCTGCTCATGGCCGCCTCCGATGACAATCGCTGCAATACTCCACATTGTGGCAACGGCCGCAGCTGGCGGCATCGAAGCGCGCCTCCAACCCGTGCGCGGAAATATAGGCTAGGGGGTGGATCCGATGCATTGAGCTGTCGCGACGAAAATGGCAGTCGGTGCAAAAAGAAAGATCGAGATGGCACTCACGACACTGTGATTCATCGAGTCTCGAATCTTCACCATGCTGCAAGATATAATTAAAGTTATGGTCTTGCGGCCAGATTTTTTGCGGCTGATCGTGGCACAGATCACAGCGCCAGGGGGCGCTGGGCTGCACAGCATGGCAGCTGTGGCAAATCTCACGCAGCGGTTCATTGGCAATAACGTTAATCAACTGAAGATGTTTGATATCGCGAATATCGGTGCCATTGAAGGGATGACAACGCAGGCAGGCATCGCCGCCCTCTTCCATCACCGCCTGGTGGGCATTGTGCGGATAAAAAATATCCGTTCGCTGGTGGCGTTTTTCCCACCAGCTCTTTTCCTTTTCATTGCTGACCTCGCCCGCGGCACACAGGGGCAGGCTCTGCAGGGTCAGCAGCATTATCAGGATCAGGCCCTTCCACTGCTGTCCCATTAACTTTATTTTGTGTTTGATATGGTTGATGGAATGCTTGGGAAAGCCGGGCACCCAACCTGCTGGAAACATGAATACAAACAATATCCTCTCGTCATTCCCGCACAGGCCGGAATCTAGCGGTTTCAACAACTTATTGGATGCCGGGTCAAAAGAGCCTATGCCGGACTTGACCCGACATCCAACATAACGATGCAAAGTTAATGGGACAGTAGTAAAACCCTTCATGGCAGCAAACTCCGGCTGCGATCATCGAAGAGATAGCTGAGCCTCACACCGACGCGATATTCATTGTGCAGATTGCTGTTATGAATAAAACTGACAAAGTAGGACGCATATAGGTCTGCGCGAATCACCTGCTCCACTTGCGCCTCCAGACCCAGCACGTGATTGTGGCCGATCAGGCGCCGCTCCTGAAACTGCACGACGCCGCTGACGACACTGCGCCGCTTCGCGGTCAAGGCAGTGCTATACTGGAAATAGAGGCCGGTGTTTTGATCATCGTGCAGACGCAGGTGGTCGAACTGCGCAGCCCAGGTCTGGCCGCGAGGACGACGGCCACTGGCATCCAGACTGATACCCAGACCATTGTCGGCATAACCACCCTGCGTAGTCTCCCGCCACACGCGCCGCAGCCGCAACTGTCCACGCACATCTTGCCGTAAACGCCGATGCCATTCACCGCTCAGGATCATCTGCCCGTTGCGCGCGTAGTGGGCATAGAAACGCTGGCGAAAGCTCAACCGGGCATGGCTGGGCCTGTAGGTATCGAAACGCAGCCGCGCAAAGGATTTTTCCGAGACCTCGCCTTCGATATAGGCCTGCATGTTTTCCAACCGCCTTTGCGCCGGCAGATAGGTGCCTTGAAGCAGCGCCACCACGGACGCCTTAGCGGCCGATGCGTGCCAGCCGGCATTGATACGATCCACGGAGCGGTCATCGATCAGGCGCTGCCAACCGAGGCGCAGCGTCCCCGATCCCATGCCGGCCCGGGCTGGCAGCGGATAATGCACATCCACCCCGTACAGCACCCGTGCGCTGAGACTGCGAAAGCCTTCGATGCGCCCGGGACGACCGGCATAGGCATTGATGCTCAAACCCTGCCCCTGCATATGCAGCCGGGCACCGTCCAGGATATAGAATCCGAGTCCGTCGGCGCGTTGCAGACGCCCCAGGCTAACATCAAGTTGTTGCTCAAAAAAAAGCGTTTGTGGGAAATGTTTTTCCACAAACAGTTGATAAAGGCGGGTCTCATTCACCCCTTCACGCCGCCGCAGGGCCAGACTTAGTCCCGAACGGAGTCTCCGTTCATCATCGACAAATAATAAATCCCCGCGTCCCTCGATCTGTCCCTGATCAGCAAATGCGCGCTTGTCCACCTGCATCAGCGCATCGACGCGCCCGGACAACCCTGCCGTGGCCATGCCGGTAAAAAACAGGCCGGCCAGCAGGAAAACTGGGACAGCGAATGGGTAAGACACTGGCACATTTCGACCTCAGGCCTTATCGGCCGAATCCACGTCGGCGTCCGCCGGCTTATTTTTCAGTACCGCCCAGGCAACGATGGCCCCTAGAGCCACGACACAGCTACCACAGGTGGAGCAACGACCCTCCTTGGGAACGGTGCAGTTGCTCGTCAGGGCGATATGGCTAAGGGCAAAGCCGGCCCCCGCCAGCCAGGGCAAGGCCTGTTGCAGGCGTGTTTTTGGGCGCTCTTGTTCAGGACTGTTGTTATTCATATCAAGGCCAGGCTCCGCAAAAGTGGTGAATACCACGGCAGTCGAGGGAGGAGACACCGCCGTGGCATTCAACCGTTACAACACCATCAATGCTCGCAACGACGCTTGGTCAGGGCCAAGGCACTCAGCAGCATCAATCCAAAACCGGCACCACCACCACTCGACGAGGCTTGAGCATCATCGACATCCAGCACCGGCGGGGTACCGGCACCGAGCACCACATCGGTGACGGCAAAGTCACTAAAATGCGCCGTCCAGAAGAGCACGTAGCCCTCATGGGCGTTGGTTTGCGGCTGCACGGTGACGATGTCCGCGCTGTCGATGGGCGTCCACTGGCCCGCAACGGAAGATGTCACCACCCGCAGTTGTTGCAAGTCATCACTGCTGCCGGTATAGGGCAGTCTGACCAGCAGACGCGCCGAATCGAAGCGGGTCACGGCCTGGCTGCGGCGGTCACGGGCCAGCAGGGAGATCAGTGGTGAAACCAGTGTCCCCTGGCCTGCATTCGCCAGTTGGCGGATGCGGCTGTCGGCGGCCAGGGCGATTTCGAAACGGTAGCTGGGATAGAGCAGGTCACTCTGAGCGTTGATCTCGGCAAGCAGTGCCGTGCTGCGCAGCGATGCATCGCCATAGTTCGGCCGGTAGACAAAAATTTCCCCATTGCCAAACAGGTCTTGCAGTTTCTGCACATCCGCTGCGTTGGCGACGATACCGTCAGCAATAACGCCCGCCGCTAACTTGCGCTGCATGAGGCCGGATACCTGGCGGGCGCGCGCAGAACGTAACACGGTCATGGAGGGATCGATAAGTGTCTGATACAGGATATCGGCCACGTTCACCGTCACCTCGCCCGCCGCATCCACCTTCATGTAGGGCATATCGAGGATCACCAAGCCCTCATCGATGAGGCGTGGATCGACCAAGCTGGTCACCGATTTACGGTTAGCTTCACCGAACAGGCCGTCCTGCGACAGCAGAGTGCTAAAAGAGCCATCCTGCTTTTTGCTGTGGCACTCGCTGCATTGCACCGAGGACACCGCCGGGCGCGTGTTGTGCGACATGATGTATTCGTTGGACTCCGTCCACACCAGTACGACATCGGCATTCTGCATGCCTTTGAGTTGCAACAACTTGTCATAGGCCCGTTTCAGGGCAAGAAAATCGCTGTAGCTCTGCGGCTCGCCAAAACGCCAGCTGCCGTGCGACAGACGCACACTGACGCGCGCCAACTCGGCACCGGAAAGCGGATCGACAATGGCGCCGTAGTTACTGTCCATGCCCTCGACCACCTTGAACACACGGTTGCGCTCGGTCTTGTTGAGCACCCGGCCACTGTTGCGATCCTTCCAGTAGTAACGCGTGCGCGGATTGTAAGGGATGATCTTGAGACTGCCATTTTCCGCCTGGCGATAGCGGTAGAGGGGATTGATGGGGCGGCCGCGCGATTTCTTGCCATTGATGTGACAGGCTTGACAGCTCACTACATCGAGGTGGGTCTGGGTGATGCGCTCCAGCGCACTTTGCGGATAACCGGCCATGACACCGCTGTGCTTCCAGCGCTCCAGGTGGGCCTTGAGCATGCTGTCCTGACCCGACGGAATCACCGGCTCGGGAGCATCGTTGTGACAATACTCACAGGAGCGGGCATTGGGCGCATAGTCCAGATCGTTGCGCACATCCATGTCGGAATTGCCTTTGAGAATATTGTGATTGGCGGAAAGATCGACATTGTCGAAGGGGCGCTTGAAGTAATTACGCGAGTGGCAGGCATTGCAGTTTTCGATGCGGCGACTCTCACCATTTTCGGCACTCCAGGTCTTGCCCTTGTGCACGTCGTCCTGATAGTCCTCTTCAATAATGCCGGTGACTTCATCGGAAACCGCTGCCGCGCCCTCGCCAAAACCGTAAAAACCCCGGCGTGAATTGCTGGTGCGATGGCACATCATGCAATTGTCGTTGCCAGGAAAACGCAGCATAGGAATCTGTACCTTGCCCTTGTTGTCGAAAGCCTGCGGATTCCAATTGATCTGTGGTTTTTCCGATGCATCCAGCAACAGGGCATATTGCGGCTTGGTGCGCAAATGCGGGGCATTGCTGGCAGCGGTGTCACGGGCGAAATTCAGCAGGCTCATGTCACTGGCGGCACAGCCCGCCACGCCAGTGGCGCAGTTGTCATGACGCAGATTGACAAATTCGAGAATTGCCGAGGCGGCCTCACGATAAAAAAAACCTTCGCGAACCAGCTGAGTACGGCGCAACTCACGGAAATGGTCGTAGGCGTTGGCACTACCTTCGGTATTCAACTGCGGATCCGTCTTGGTCAACTGGGTAAAGTCGGCATGACAAATAAAACAATCGGCCTCCAGCACCCCGCTTTTTTTCCAATTCCACAGGGCCACGGTATCGCTATCGGCGGGCTGGTTGTCATCGTCGGTACCGCGGTTGTAGTAATCCCCATCGAACTCGGCGATGCGCGCAACATCCATTTCATCGTAACGATTGCCGTTGCGATCCTTTTCCATCCAGCCACCGCCACTGTGGCAGGAGATGCAGCGCGCCACTAGCCCGGCGCTCCCCTTGTCGGCAAAGTCATCAGCACTGGCATTGACCTTTTTCGCCAGCACCTCGGGATTACTGCCACCCATGCAGGCATAACCGCCAAAATAGCCGGGTGAAACCAGCTGCGGCAGGCCACGCTGGGCACCGAAGTCGTCACCGGCCTCGTCACGACCCATTTCGAAATGGTAGGCGTGGGTAATGGATTCGTAGTCGTGACAACCGGCATTGCCGCAGCTCATGCGCGGACTGTAGGGTTTGCCGCTGTCGAGCACGTGATCACCGGCCTCATCCAGTAACGGGATGGCGGGGTGCAGCACAGGAAGATCCATCGCATTGGGTGCAGCCTGTAACGGGACGAAAAACAGGCCTATCAGACAGGCCGGGATCAGAAGACGGAACTGGAGCAGCTGGCCGATTCGACCGCTGGAAACACTGGCAACCCACATACTCGACTCTCCCACTCTGACTCACAGCCGCAAGTCATTCGCTGATTACGCCCGTTTTACGGGTTTTCTCAGAGAGTCAATCTATCGGGAAATACGGTGGGCAAAAAGTGACACTTTGTCGCGCGACAAAGTG
>JALTPW010000896.1 GCA_026999335.1 Chromatiales bacterium | reverse complement strand
GCCTCGGCTACGCCTTTGCCAGCCTGTACGTATTTGAGTCCCATGCAGGGCGGGACGGCGATCCCATGCTATCAGTGGAAGACCTGATCATCGCCTACAGCGGCAGCAAGACCAGTACCCGTCTGGAATCATCCCTGATGGGGCCCATGTCGAACATGCTACCGGCGGAGGAAAACCTGAAAATCATCGACTGGGTGCGCCGCGGCGCGAGCGAAGAGGAATACACATGAAACTGTTCAAGGCATCCACCAATGAACGGGATATCCACAACCTTGCCGCCTACTACGCCACCCGCACAGCGAAGATGGCCCCTCCTTCCCGCCATCGCAAGGCAGACCCCGCTGCCGGCAAGGTCGCCGCCACCAGCTGTGCCGGCTGCCACGGCTATGACGGCAACAGCCTCAATCCCTACATGCCCAACCTCGCCGGCCAGCCCATGGAATACCTGATCAAGGCCATCAAAGACTACCGCGACGGGCGGCGCAAAGACCAACTGATGCAAAAGCCTGTCAGCCATCTGAACGACAAAACCATTACCAATATCGCCGCCTACTACGCACACCAACGGCCTGAAACACCGCTCAGCGAAGGCCCCACCGACAGCGGCATTTTCGACCCGCTGGCCGACGGCGCAAAAATCGCCGCTTCCTGCAACGGCTGCCACGGCGACCGCGGCAACAGCCAGAAGGCCGGCGTCCCCAGCCTCACCGGCCTGCACGAAAAATATCTGGTCGCCACCATCAAGGCCTACCAGCAAGGCACCCGTCAGCACGACCTGATGCAAAAACTGGTCTCCCACTTCAGCGACACCGACATCGAAAAAGTCAGTTTTTACTATGCCATGCAGGAACCGGAAAAACGCCAAAACACCGCCGAGGGCGATCCCACCGCCGGCCGCCGGCTCAGTGAATCCTGCGCCATGTGCCACGGCGAAGGCGGTATCAGCAAGGATCCCTTCACCCCCAGCCTGGCCGGACAGGACGCCCGTTATCTCGCCCACGCCACCCAAGCCTATGCCAGCGGTGTGTACAAAAACGACAAGATGCAGGCCCCGGCGCAGGCTCTCAGCGAAACCGACATTCGTGACCTCAGCGCCTACTACGCCACCCAGCCACCGCAACGTTCGGAAACCTGGCCACCGGAATCACCGCAATTTCTCATCAAGGAACGCTGCGACCGCTGCCATGGCGAGCGCGGCTTCAGCACCCGCCCCGGCAACCCGCGCCTGGCCGGGCAATCCGAGGCCTATCTGGTCGTCGCCATGCAGGAATATCAGGACGGCACCCGCACCAGCCGGACCATGCACGCCATGGCCGATGTATTGAGTCTGTTGGAAATCAAGGCCGTCGCGGCCTATTACGCCCGGCAGACAGCGGACGGAGAAGAAAACGGTGCCCCGCAGAAGCAGGCCATGCCCAAAAAACACTGAAAGTCGAGGCGGTACTGGAGGCAGACTCTGACGACTATTTCTGATTAATTCGAGTCTGACCCTGACGGCTCCCCACAAAATTAGCAAGTCGCCTTGGTTGAGCGTAACGAAATCCGGGAGTTTATCGTGCGCCTCTCCCGGGTTTCTGCACAATTCATTGAAATAATAAATTTTAAATCCAGTAGGGTGGGCACGTTTTTTGTGCCCACGCGCGATTGACGCATATTCCACGTGGGCATGAAAAACCTGCCCACCCTACCCAGTTTTTTGTGGGGAGCCGTCAGAGTCTAACCCCTATTTAACTTTTCTATAATTCTCATAATTCAATGCCGAGAACTTTGGTTAAAAAAAGAAAAACAACCAAACCTCCTAAGCATAAAATGGCAAAAAACAGGCATACATAACTCAAAAAAATGTCTAGCCATCGGGCGTTGCCACGGAAATCATAACCATTGGTGACGTTATGCATGATTTTGTGGCGTTTGCCGTTGATGAGGTTTTTAAAAAGAATAAACGAAGCGTAGTATCCCCCTCTCACCACGCCCCCCATAATTGAGGTCAGCGGTATAATACGATCATATTCAGGAAACATGGCGTCATATTTTCGCGTCAACCTAAAATACAGGATTGGGAGCAAAATCAGACCTACTACCGAGCTAACACCAGTTCCAAACGCTAGTAGCAGTGTAAGCCACTCTTTCACTTCGGGCGAAAACATCACAGCCGGATATCTACCAGTACGCTTGCAATGCGCTCAAGGAAATTCGGACAAGAATTGTTTTTTCCGTTCGGCTGGCATTGCCGCTTCGTAGGCCGAAACTTGCTCATAGAGCAGTTTACCAATATCACGGCCACCTTTCGCACCGACCAACGCACCAATGCCGCCGACCACCGTAAGAAAAAAGCTAGGGGTGTAGATCAGCCACTGACAGTTTTTTACGTTTTCCAGCCTGCTGGTACGGTGAATTTCATGCATCACAAACATTCCGGAGAGAAATAATAACTCCATATATGTATCAAATGCC
>JALTPW010000895.1 GCA_026999335.1 Chromatiales bacterium | reverse complement strand
TGTGAATCCCCGTCCGCTTTTCCTGAGCAATCCAGGTGGTTTTCGGGGTAGTGCAGCATTAACGCGTTGTCATCTTGATGTAGATCAATGGGTGTCCGTGATGTTGAGTGTATTACTGTGCTTTAGGCATTACCGGATACGTGTGCCGGGCCTGTAATGAGGGTTCTTGATATAAATCAAGGAGCGGATTAGTAGGTTTAGTAGGATCGCAACGATGGTGGACAATCAGGAGGAGATAACGATGCCAGATACCGAGAAAGCCAACGAAGAACCAGAACGCATCTCGCCAATGCAATCGGTTTTGGATAATCCCTTTTTGCTGCTTTTTATCGGCGTGGTTGTACCAACGGTTTTTTATCTCATATGGGGCATTATGGAACTGCTTTCCATCCCGGTAGCCCAATAAACCAATAATGATTTAATGAGGGAGGAAGACTATGTCTACCCATAACACCCTGACCCCCCCACCGAACGACTGGTGGCGACATCCTATCGGGCGAGATGAGGTTCTATGGATCAGTATTGCCGCTGCCTGGTGTGTGATCATGACCTTTATGATGGTCTATTGGTATTTTGCAGGCAACCAGAACCAGGCGGGTGAGGCCTACCGCATCAGCCCGGAGGCCTTTGCGGCGAAGGCCGATGAAATGGTGGACAAATACACCATTCGGACGGAAACGGAGCTTGAGGTGCCGGTGGTGGCCGTGCCACCGGGGGGCGATGTCTATATTGCCTCCAGCCAGTATCAGTGGAACGTGATACCGGAGTTGAAACTGGGCGAGACGTACCGGTTTCATCTGTCATCGGTGGATGTGAATCACGGCTTTTCATTGCAACCAATTAATGTGAATTTGCAGCTTGTCCCGGGTTATGACTACGTGCTGAATTTCACGCCCAATGCCGTTGGTGAATACAATATAGTCTGTAATGAATATTGTGGCCTGGCTCACCATGTGATGGTTGGCAGACTCTACGTTGTCGAATAGGGGAGGAGCAAATAATGTCTAATGATTCTGAATTCCGTACCTGCCCGGACACGGGGCTGCGTATTCACTTGCCGGCCGAGAAGCTGATGAAGGCCAATGCCGTCGCGGCGGTTGTCTTCCTGTTGATTGGTGGTCTTTTTGGTCTGGCCGTGGCGCTGACACGCTGGCCGGCCGTGCATCTGCTGCCTGCGGAGTGGTTTTATATCGCCCTGACGGCGCATGGTACCGATATCCTGGTGGTATGGATCATCTTCTTCGAGATGGCGGTTCTGTACTTCACTTCCACGGTATTGCTCAACAGCCGTATGGCGACACCCAAGGTGGGCTGGGTCGCCTTTGCGCTCATGTTGGGGGGGGCCGTGATGGCAAACGTGGTGATCCTCGACGGTTCATCCACGGTGATGTTCACCTCTTACCCGCCACTTAAGGCCAATCCACTGTTCTACCTGGGGTTGATTCTGTTTGCGGTGGGAGCGCTATTGGTGTGTTTTATTTTTCTGGGCACACTGGTCATTGCCAAGCAAGAGAAGACCTACGAGGGGTCTCTGCCACTGGTTGTGTTCGGCGCACTGATAGCGGCGATCATCGCTATCTTCACCATTGCCAGTGGTGCGATCATCCTGATTCCCACTCTGCTCTGGTCGCTGGGCTTGGTGGGTGATATCGACCCGCAGATGTATCGCCTAGTGTGGTGGGCCTTTGGTCATTCCTCGCAGCAGATCAACATGGCGGCGCAGATTGCCATCTGGTACGGCATTGCTGCCTTGTTGTTCGGTGCCAAGCCCTTGTCCGAGAAGGTCAGCCGCATGGCGTTTTTCCTCTACCTGCTCGCCTTGCAGCTCGGCTCTGCGCATCACCTGTTGTCCGACCCCGGCGGTAGCATGTCGTTCCGGGTGTTCAACACCAGCTATGCCATGTACATCGCCGTACTGGGCAGCATGATCCATGCCTTCACCATACCCGGCTCGATTGAAGCGGCGCAACGGGAGAAGGGCTTGAACAACGGTCTGTTCGAATGGCTACGCAAGGCGCCGTGGGGTAATCCGGTGTTTTCCGGCATGTTCCTGTCACTGGTGTTGTTCGGGTTCATTGGTGGCATCACCGGCGTCACCATGAGTGTGCAGCAGATCAACATGATCATTCACAATACGACCTATGTGCCCGGCCATTTCCACGGCACGGTTGCGGCGGGTACAACGTTGGCATTCATGGCCCTGACCTATTGGCTGTTGCCTGTGCTGTGGCGTCGGGACGTGTTTATGCCCAAGGTGGCGCAATGGTCCACCTGGATGTTTGGTCTGGGTATGGGTGGATTCGCCATCTTCTTCATGGCGGCGGGACACCTTGGTGTGGCGCGACGGCACTGGGATATGACCTTCGCGGGTAACCCGCTGGGCTTTGAGTATTCTGCCACGGTCTATCTCTTTATGGGAATTTCGGGTATCACTGCGGTGATCGGTTCTCTCGGTGCCTT
>JALTPW010000894.1 GCA_026999335.1 Chromatiales bacterium | reverse complement strand
TGCCAGCGGCCTTCTGGCCCGTCTACCAGCAGCTCGAAGGCGACCGGCAACCGCTGCAGGATTTCATCTCCGACCACTATTTCGGCCTGATCCGCAACCTGCAGCGTTTCGGCTGGCTGGTGCCCTACCTGTTCGGCGCCTCACCAGCGGTGTGCAAATCCTTCCTCAACGGCCAGCCCACCCAGTTGAAAGAATTCGACCGCTACACCGCCTACCAGCCCTACGCCACTTCCCTGCGTATGGGTGACATCGGCTACCAGAACAACCAGGAGGCAGAGACCGGCATCAAGGCCTGTTACGATGATCTCGACGGCTATGTCGATAGCCTCGACTGCGCCATCAACACGCCCTGCGCCGCTTACGAGCGCATTGGTATCTTCGTCAACGGCCGCTGGGAACAGCTCAACGCCAACATCCTGCAGATCGAAAACGAGTATTACTCCACTATCCGTCCCAAGCAGATCACCGGCGCCACTGAAAAACCCACCCACGCCCTCAAGCGACGTGGGGTGAAATACGTCGAACTGCGCTCACTGGACGTCAACGCCTTCGATCCGCTGGGTATCAGCCTGCCACAAATGCGCTTTCTCGAAGCCTTTCTGGTCTACTGCCTGCTGCTAGACAGCCCACCCATCGACGCGCAGGAACGCCGCGAAATCGACGTCAACGAACTGGCCGCCGCTCACCGCGGGCGTGACCCGAAGCTGTACCTGCACCGCCGCGGCAGCACGATAAAACTATCACAATGGGCCGGCGAGATCCTCGATGACATGACTGGCGTGTGCGAGCTGCTCGACGACACCCACACCAGCGAGGTCTACCGCAGCAGTCTGGCGGTGCAGCGCGGCAAAGTACGCGACCCGGAGCGCACCCCTTCTGCACGCATGCTGGCGGAAATGCGCGCCAACGGTGAAGGCTTCTTCCACTTCGGCATGCGCATGTCCCAGCAGCATCGTGACCATTTTTACAGCCTCAGCCTGAGCCCCGAGCAGCAGGCCGAATTTGTTCACATAGCCGAGCAATCACGCCAGCAGCAACAGGCCATCGAAGACGCCGATGACAAGTCTTTCGGGGAATTTCTGTACGAGTATCTGGCGCAAACCCTCTGAACCCCTGTCGCAAAGATACCCTTCAGGGAGAGCGAGGTAGTTTGCCGTTACGGGTGCTCGTAACAAGTACCGCTGACGATGGCGTCGACATCCTCTACGGCACTCCAAGCGGCTTGCTATCGCTGATGCTGTGCACCCACTGTAGACTCGACCCGGCGTATTGCAGGGCCCAGGCTTTGATGGCGTCGCTAAGTCGGGCTCCCATAGTGATACTTGCAAAACTGTACACATATTAGCCAATTCACACCTGCGCTATCAGCATGATGTGCTACAAGCCAACATCAACCACAATATATAGTGCTCAGATGCGCTGTAAAATAGTTTTGCAAGTACCTCCATAGTCTCGGCCAAGCAAGCAATCCTCGCGAAGACGGCGGTGTTAGCTAAAACGGACGTAACATCATAGTCATGACGTCAATGGCCTTCTACACCCGTTTTCAGTATAACGCACCATACTCGGCAAAATAATTCTACTCCGTTACATTTAACTTGCTGAATAAACAATCCCGCAGCAAGCTATCTTGCTGCACGAAAATAGGGTATTGAAGGGTGTAGATTGAGTCTTGAGGGACTTGGCATACCGTCATTCCCGCGCAGACGGGAATCCAGCGTGTAGGAAACGTCAAGCGCTCTGGATGAATCGCTCCGGTGAAAACCGGATCCCGAGGCGGCAATCTCTGGATTCCGGCTAACAACAAGCCGGAATGACGATAATCGCAGCACCAAAAATAGGCGCTTTAGGCGAGCTGCGGGGAATTCGACCCAGAGAGATTAAAGTAACAGAGTAGAAATAAAAGGTTAGTAACCACTTAGGCACTTAATTCATTGTTTTTAAAGTGATAACTTTCAGAAGGCCGAGCAAAATCGCCAAAGCTAGAAGGTTTTGGCGATTTTGAGGAAGGTTTAGACCAATAAAAACAAAAGCTTACCGTAATTTTCCTGCCTGAGTAGTTACAAAGGCTAAATAAATTTTGAGGCATAAATATTATGACTGAAGCTCCACAAAATGGCATTAAAGGCTTAAAGCACTGGCGTTACGACTTATTAGCGGGCATGCAAGTAGCGCTCGTTTCGTTGCCTCTATCACTGGGGATTGCTATCGCTTCCGGTGCACCGCCCGTTACCGGATTGATTTCTGCGATTATTGCCGGCCTTATATTTCCTTTTCTTGGTGGAGCTTATGTCACGATTAGTGGACCAGCTGCAGGTTTGGCCCCTGCACTTTTAGCCGGAATGCTGATGTTAGGCGGCGGTGACCTTGCTGAAGGTTATCCTCTGCTTTTGGTAGCAATCTGTATTACCGGCTTAGTGCAGATAATTTTGGCCTTTTTTAAAACGGGTCGGTATGCCATTTTTTTACCTGTGACTGTGGTTGAAGCGATGCTCGCAGCCATCGGTTTGATTATTATTATTAAACAGGTTCCCCCCTTGATGGGGGCGATATTACCTGCCTCTGAAACTATGTTGGCGTCTGCTGCAAAACTGCCGCAGGCCTTGTTACAGATTGAATGGAACGTCCTGGTTATTGGCGCGCTAAGTCTGTTTCTTATTTTTTATCTGAGTAAATCGAAGTACAACTGGATGCGCAAAGTGCCACCACCGTTATTTGTGACTGTATTTGGCATTCTGTTAGCCTATTTATTTGGCCTTGACGAAAAATATCTTATCACAATGCCGGATAGTATAATGGCAGATGGGATCACCTTCCCGGCCTTTGGTGAGGTGTTTTCACGGCCAGAACTATGGTGGAGTGTGTTGATCGTCGTGATTACCCTGACACTGATTGATGGCGTTGAATCATTAGCGACGATTAAGGCGGTTGATAAAATTGATCCATTTCAGCGCAAGTCAGATCCTAATGTAACTTTGCGTGCGATGGGAGTTTCCAACTCGCTATCGAGTATTTTTGGAGGATTAACTATCATTCCTGGAGGAATTAAAAGTCGAACAAATATTGATGCTGGCGGACGGACACTGTGGGCAAATTTTTATAATGCGATATTTTTATTGATATTTTTGTTTCTTATTACGGATGTAATCGCAATGGTTCCACTGGCGGCTATTGCCGCAATTCTGATATATGTAGGCTGGAAACTATGTGAATATAAGGTTTTTACTAAAACCTACTCTATCGGCCGTGACCAGATCGTCATCTTCATAATCACTGTTTTTGCCATTCTCGGCACGGATCTTCTTTCTGGCATTCTTATTGGTGTAGCTGCAGAAGTAGTAATGTTGTTGTATTTGTTGGCGCCATCTTTTCGCTTTGTGTTGACAGGGCGCTTGAGTTTTAAGCGTAGCTGTTATCTGCTCTGGGATAACTTGAAGAGCTTGTTTAAAACACCGGTGATAAGGGTCAAGAAACAAGAAAGAGAAGGTATCACTCATTATGAAATGACGTTATCTTCACTGGTATGCTTCAACCTTTTACCTTTGGACAAGTTACTCGCTAGTTTACCGCCCAAAGTAGGTGTTACTTTGATTGTGACGGAGTCAGGGCGGATTATTGACCATACAGCCATGGAGTATTTGCATCAATTTGAAGAAGAATGCGTGCGCGATGGCCGTGCCTTTGAATTGATTGGCGTAGAAAACTTTATTCCGTTTACACGACACTCATTAGCCGCTCGTATACAGGACACGACCCTGGTCAAAGAGCAGGTTCAACGTAGTAAGAGGGAAGTTCAATTAGAGCGTCTGGCTGATCACTACAAACTGGATTTCCAGTCTGGGCCAACGAGTATATTAAATACAGAGGGGTTCATTTATCTGCACCGTGGTGCAGATAAGGAAGCAAGTAATATTCTGTCGGGTGAATATTTGGATGGCCATGTACGCCTGTACGATTACAGCCATACATCGGCACCGAATTATTACACCAAGCACTGGCATACTATCATTATCTCACGATGCCCGGTTGATTCGGGTAGCCAAATACCGGATATGGTGATCACTCCAGGGTATTATTTAGAGCGCTATCTGGTCGATTATGATGAAGTGGTGTTACCAAGCAGTAACAAACTTACTGAAAAATATCGCCTTTATACAAAACAGGGCGCCGATCCACTGTCGAATATTCCACCAAAACTTATCGATTTCATTGTGGAGCATGATGGATTCTATATGGAGATCCGCAAGGGTATTATGCTGGCGTTTAGAAAAGACCATGCACTTGAAAATGTGGATGAAATTCCACTATTGCTCTCGTTGGCGGAAATCTATAATCGTTCTTGTGTCAAGCAGAACAAAGAGCAAGACAGGAAGTGATGTCGCAGGTGTTTTCAATTGCGAATCAGAAAGGTGGCAAAAGGTGGCAAAAGGTCGCAATTGGTGTTGCGCGGCGACACCGCACCGCTCAATGCAATCGAAGTTCCTCGTCAGGCATCTTTGATAGAAAATAGGGGTCGGGTTCATTGTGCCGTTAATGATGCAATGAATCCGCCCCCTTTCGCGCGCAAGCCTTCACAGTGTGGAGGTTATGCACTTATAATACGAATTCAGGTATTACTAGATTTAACTCTTCCCTCTCGACATTTACGATAGTAGAAACCTATACCGTAAAAGATTAGTACTATTATATAAGATATTCCAATGAATAGGATATACCTTTTTAGTTGTGTATCACCTAATCTATGCCACTCAGTTGTTAAGATACTAATAAAGAATATATTTGTTGTTACAATTATTGCTGTTGCCACAGCATACTTGGCTTGACCTGAGAGTGCAGAGACTCCCGACAATAGCAATGCTGAAAGGGCAACAGATATTCCGACTCCAGATATTAAGCTGGGGAGTATAGCGAAAATACTAAGGTATATTGCGGCTTCTCCTACCCATTCGAGAAACTGAATTATACGAGATTTTTTCAACTGAGTCCCTTTTCTAAACATCGCCGGCTTTGAAATCAAAGCCGGCGATGTTTCTTTTATAAGCCCACTAAGCTTCAGTCATGTAGGCTTTCTGCAAAGCTAATCATTGCATTGATGGCTGCTCCACTAACTGCTCTGTTTGCACTTAGGGTGTATATTTTCCGGTCAGTGGTCCATGTTAATTCAGTGATAGAGTGACCTTGTATGTCTGTTTTTAGCCTAAGGATAGCGGGTCGCTCATTGATATTCTGATTAATTGCTTCTTTTATCATTATCATACCTCCTCCAGAAGCTATATAATCAATCTCATTAAGCATCATTAGGCCTAATTTTTTTCTACAAAAAGACGACTAACTGCGGCCCATCCCTCTGGAGTTCTGACACCACTAGGTACTACTCCGAGAACTTTTACTACACTCTCCGCAAAAGGAACCCCGTTGATGGTAGCGGGAGAGATTTTTAGGTCACTTTGAATTTCATTTAGAGGTTTTAAAAGATCTTTTTTCTCTTTAGTATAATTCAGATATCCTACTTCATCGCTCCGAGCATCAACATAGCCTTGGGCCTTCATCTGCTCGATTTCTAATCGGGCTTGATTTTTTAATATGTCTGGAACTTGATGATTTTCTAAAGGTTCAATAGTTATGCCAGAAATCATGGGTGGATGCCCTTTAACATATGGGATAGCCTGGACAGGCTGGGCAAGAGTTTGTCCGCATGACAGCAAGATTAATAATCCAGTAATGACTGGTTTATTCCATTGGAAAAATTTATAAGTCTCCACTATTCGTTGCTCCTTAAATTGAAATATCACAGAATAATTGATTTACTTTAACGAGTATGAATTTACCAATCTTATAAATTACATCCGTATGCAGTTGTACTTCCCATCCAATAGGTACCCGTCGAGCTTGTCCAGCGCCAGTGCACGCCATATACTGCCCATCCTCCCCATGCTTCAAAATCATGTGCTGCACGTGATCTCCAAGTATTCGCCCAGCCAGTTCTCACTAAGTGTTGATAGTCCCCATTATAGTAATGATACGAATCTGTCCATAACCAATGATATGCAGAAAGATCCCATGAAATACTTTCATTAACACCCCAGGCACAATTTGCTCTACTAACGAGTGAAAGGCCCGCCTCTGAGTCACTACTGTATGGGAATGCTATTGAGAACAGTAAAGCTAATCTTATAGAATTACGAAATGTATTATTTAATCCTTTCCGATTTTCCGTAGGCATACGTTTATTCTCCGTCCATGAATGAATGGTAGTCGTGAAGAAGCCGTAAAGAAGAAGTACGACTATAAAAGCCGTAGCCCATCCCTCGGTAATTGTCAAGGAATAGCCTTGTCCAATATGTAGGGTCAATAGGGGTCGGGTTCATTGTGTCATTAATGATGCAATGAACCCGACCCCTTTTCTTCTTTAGAAGAGACCATGCACTTGAAAATGTGGATGAAATTCCACTATTGCTCTCGTTGGCGGAAATCTATAATCGTTCTTGTGTCAAGCAGAACAAAGAGCAAGACAGGAAGTGATGTCGCAGGTGTTTTCAGTTGTGAATCAGAAAGGTGGCAAAAGGTCACAATTGGTGTTGCGCGGCGACACCGCTCAATGCAATCGAAGTTCCTCACAAGATATCTTTGAGCTTCTGAGATACCAGTTCTCCACAGCTTGCTGTGGAGGTATTTGTTTAAAGCCTGCTTACCAGGGTAAGCAGGCTTTTCTTTCCACGACCAAGTAACCACAGCCCAACCTGCTTTTGCAGAGCATAGCCTATCCGCCATTGATCTCAGTGGATTTTCCATCCAGGCTGGTGATGTTATTTTCCCGCCAGTATTTCTCGATCCCCGCCGGCCCCTTGCGCCGGGCCCAGTCATTGAGAGCCTCGCGATCCTCGACATAATCGAACAACGGCACGGCCATGCCGCAGGAGCTTTGCACCAGATCCACCGTCAACTCGAACATCTGCCGCGCACCCGACAGGGATGGAAAGTGATCCAGCAATGTCTGCCAGTCCGGGTCACGTGGGTGAATGGCACGAGCCTCACCATACAGGCGCAGGATCAGCGGCTTGTCCTCGAAGGCGCAGAACATCAGGGTCATGCGCGGATTCTCGGCCACATGGGCAGCGGTTTCGTTACCGCTGCCGGTGACGTTGAGCCAGATCACGCGGTTTGGATCCAGCACGCGCAGACTGTCCATGCCCTTGGGGGAGAGATTGACGCACCCCTCGGCCGCTGCGGTGGCAACGAAGAATATCTTCTGCCGTTTGATGAACTCGGCGTGTTCCGGCTCGATCCGGTCGTATTTTCTGGCCATCGTCAATCTCCCTTTTTCGCTTCCGCTGCAATCTCCACCCAGATCCTCCCTAGGAGCCTGTCCGAGAATAGGAGTCGTCGCGAGGGGAAGCCATTTTGAGTCCATTTTTTCGGCCATTTGAGGCGAATAGTGACTCATATTTAACG
>JALTPW010000893.1 GCA_026999335.1 Chromatiales bacterium | reverse complement strand
CACCCGCTCGCCTGCGGAAATGGGGGCACGGTTGCGAGAGCTGTTGCCGGGTTGATATGTTTTGACCTGTCAAGTGTTGATGTTAAACCTTTTTCCATTTCAAGCACGTTGGCTCAGGATACGCTAGGCAGACTGCGACGGTGGATCATGCTGATATACGTGGATTGGTTACCACCTGACTTCACTACGTCGCGGAGCTGGCCTTTCTCTAATAACAGGGATCATCGAAGGGGAACGCCCTTTTGGGGTTATCCCTCCCCGATGCCGGTCTAACCCGGTCAAGGATTCTCCACACCGGCCCGGCATACCCTGAGTCAACGTGCCTGTCGTGCCTACTCTTCAGTAACTTGTCGATTGGGACTATGGACAGCACCGTCTACTGTGCTGCCATCTTCATTTTCGCCATCTCCTGGCAGACGATATCCCAGATGAACCCAATCAGTTCGCGGGCGATGGCCACGCACACCAGCTTGGTGTTCTTGCCGGCCTGGGTGAGCGTGCGGTAGCGTCCGCACAGCCGCTTCTGGGCCTTCCACCCGATGGCCTTGGCCTCAGCCGAGGCAGCCGACGCCTTGCGCTTCAAGTGGGCCGTCTGGCGCGCTGGAAAGCGGTAGCTCCAGGCCGATTCCACCAGGGTGCGACGGGCATGGCCGTTGCCAGTGCGCGTGATCGCCCCCTGGCGCCGGCGCCCGCCCGAGCTGTGCTCACCCGGCACCAGACCCAGGTAGGCCATCAGTTGCCGCGGCGACTGGAAGCGGCTGATATCACCCAGCTCCGCCAACAATGTCATGGCCGAGAGCTTGTCGATCCCGCGCAAGGCCGTCAGCGCATCGACGATCGGCGCCAGCCGCCACTGGGGCAGAACCCGCATCAGCTGGGCCGTCATCTCCGCGACCCGTGCCTGGGCGGCCTTGACCGCGTCAATGTACTCCTGGAGCACCACCTGCTGCCAGTCATGGGCAAACTTGAGTCCTTCCAGCCAGTTGAAGTGCGCCGCCGTCCAGCGGACCTTGTTCGATGGCCAGTGGTGACCATGGCGCAGCACGAAGGCGTTCAACTGCTGGCGTGCCTTGAGTTCCTGGCTCTTCATGTCGGCGCGGGCCCGGCACAGGTCCCGCATCGCTTCCTGTTCCTCATCCGGGACCCAGATACCCGTCAGTTCGCCTGCCCGCAGCAGACCCGCCAACTTCAACGCATCCCGCCGGTCGGTCTTGATCCGGTCGCCCGGACGCTTCGGGATCCGGGAGGGTGCCACCACCTCGCAGTTGTGCCCAGACTCGACAATCTGGCGGTGCAGACCATACCCGCAGGGACCGGCCTCATAGCAGAACAACAGCAGGGCCCCACCGCAGACCTCGCTCAACCGTCCGATCAACTTCTCCACCGCCTTGCGGCTGTGCTTGATCTCACCCCAATACTCGGGCTCATCCCGCCCGGGCCAGGCCACCGCAACGGCTATCGTCTCCTTGTGCACGTCCAGCCCCACATAAGCGGCGTACCGCTGCTCCGGACCCACCTGCCCGCCCCCCTCCAGGACCGATACCGTCTCCATCCGTATCTGTTTTACGTTACACTCTTTCATGACCTGCCCTCCTCGATTATGGCTCTGCGCCGGTTTTTCCAACCTCTTAGCGTAACCCACGTCTTCGAGGTTGGGCAGGTCAAAACATGATGTCTAATAGTGTAGGTAATCTGCATAAAACTGGAGTCTAAATGCCACGGAAGCCACGATTTTTTCTGCCAGGAGTACCTGTCCGTATCGTCCAGCGAGGGCGCGGCAGAGAGCCCGTAATCTTCGAAGATGGAGATTACATGGCCTATCTCAAGTGGATGGGAGAGGCTGCAACGCGATATGACTGTGCAATTCATGCATATGTCTTGATGACAAACCATATCCACATTCTCGTCACCCCGAATGATAGACAGAGTGTGGGCCGTATGATGCAATATATCGGTAGACACTACGTGCCCTATATCAACCACAACTACGGCTCTAGTGGCAGCATATGGGAAGGACGCTACAAGGCATCCTTGATCCATGACGAGGAATATTTACTGACCTGTATACGTTATATTGAATTGAACCCCGTCCGGGCCAATATGGTCAGCTCGCCACTCCATTATCGCTGGAGTAGCTATCGGGGCAATGCCCAGGGCAAAGAAGACCCCCAGCTAACCATGCAACCGTTGTATACGCTCTTGGGAAAGGACATCTCCAGCCGGTGCAAGGCCTATAAAGCATTATTTAAGGCCCATATCGATGAGGAGGATCTGAGGGGGATACGATCAGCCTGGCAGACAGGCACACCACTGGGTAATGACTATTTCAAGGAAAAAATAGAAAAGAGACTGCAGGCCAGGGTTGGCTTCGCCAGTCGTGGGAGGCCGAAAAGAGCTTTGACCTCTTGAACTGCTTATGCGGAAAGGGTTTATTGAACTAGAGTTTAGAGCAAACCAACTC
>JALTPW010000892.1 GCA_026999335.1 Chromatiales bacterium | reverse complement strand
AGACAGGAAAATTCACCACCTATCTTACCCAGCTGGTCAACGAATGGGTGTATGGTCTGGGCGTCGATTCCAAGGACAATGTCTGGATCGGCACCGAGGGTGGCGTCAATATGTTCGACGGTAGCCAGTGGCATACCTGGACACACGACGATGGCCTGGGCGCCAGTAATGAAAACAACCTGCCGGTCAGCATCAACACCGGGCTGGGAACACGTTCGCGGCATGATCTCAGCATCATGGCGGAAGGCCAGTCGACCTATAATCCCAACTATGTCTTTACCCTGTTGGTCGACCCCGAGGACAATGTGTGGGCCGGTACCTGGGGCGGTGGTGTGACCCGTTTCGACGGTGATAACTGGGAGAACTTCACGGTCGCAGACGGGTTGGGCGGCAACATTGTCTACAGTATTGCGCGTAGCGAAGACGGGACGATGTGGTTTGGCACCAGTGGTGGTCTGACGTCCTTTGATGGCAAGGACTGGCGGGTTTTCAGCAAGCAGGATGGTCTGCTGGATGACCATGTGTACGCCATTGTTCCGACCGATAATGGTGAAATCTGGGTGGGCACCCGCTCTGGTGTGACCCTGCTGAGTAAATAGCTAGTCACAATAAAAAAGTATATTTCTAAACAATCTTCAGCTTAGGGTGTGCCACCGAAAATATGCAATTTCCTTACGTATGTAGGATGTGTCCACCGGTTGGCTCTTCGGTCGAGCATGGTGGGCAGTGCCTACCCTACGTCAGGAAGCTGAAAAATTGTTTAGAGGTTTATAAAAAATGCCGGAGAGTGTGTGCCGGCACGTTTGATTCAAGGAATGGGAGAGGCTTGTGAATATCAGTTCAAAACATCTGGCGATTGGCGCCATTGCAGTTGGTGGGCTTGTCATTGGCGCCTATACCATAGGCACGAAAAAGGCTGAAGAGCCTGTGTCGACAGCGGCCCCGACGGCGCCTGCTGTCCCGGGCCACCCGGGTGGCGTACCTGCGGTGAGTGATTTGCTGCCCAGTGATGCACCGGCGGCGAAAGCGGCCGATTTTGCCCATTTCCGTGTTGGCAACCGTAACGTCAAGGGCATGTTGTCCGATGGTGATGAGGTCTGGGTGGGAACCTCAGGTGGTGTGATTCGCTACGATATCCGCAGTAACGACTACAATCTCTTCGACGTCAAGAATGGCAGCCTGATCTCCAACGGCGTTTTTCACGTCAGCAAGGTGCGCGGTAAGATCATCGTCGGCACTTATGGTGGCGGCCTGTCGGTCTATGACCCGGCCGCGGACAGCTGGAAGAATTACAACATTCCGGCGGGGTTGGCCGATCAGTTTGTCTACGACGTTGTCGAGGATAGAAATGGTGATCTGTGGATAGCGACTTGGTCTGGTGCCAACCGCGTCAAGGGCGGCAATCTTGATGATGCCGGCAGTTGGGAAACCTTCACCGTTGCCAACACCAATGGCGGTCTGCCCAATGACTGGGTGTATGGCATCGAGGTCGGCAAAAATGGTGAAATTTGGTTGGCGACCGAAGGTGGTCTGGCTCGTTATAAGGATGATACCTGGATCAACTGGAACCATGAGGCAGGCCTGGGCGCGAAGTACGAGGACGTGAAGGACGATATCGCCTTTGCCAACGACCCGGCCGAGACCTCCAAGCATCATGCCCGTCAGAAAGAAGAGCAGGGTCTGGGCGATGTGAAGGTCGGTTTTAATCCCAACTATATCGTTTCGATGGCCGTTGATGAAGAGGGGGTTGTCTGGGCCGGTACCTGGGGTGGTGGTTTATCCAGTTTTGACGGCAAGACCTGGAAGACCTATACCGTCAAGGATGGGTTGCCCGGCAACCATGTCTTTATGCTGCACAAGAGCCGTGGTGGGCCACTATGGATTGGTACCAACAAGGGGCTGGCGCGTTTCCGTCCGGATGGTAGCGGGTTCACCGTCATGACCCAGGCCGATGGCCTGTTCGCCAATAACGTCTTCTCCCTGGCCGAAGCGAGTGACGGCAGCTTGTGGGTTGGCAGCTTTGGTGGTGTGGCGAGGATTTTTAATCCTAAATAGCGCTACACCCACGTAGTACAAAAAAGAGTACAAAAAAGGCTCTGCCCGGTGATCCCGGACGGGGCTTTTTTGTGGGTGGGATATCGCAGACCCTAATGGCACTTACTTAGATTTGGGAGACCTGGAATACTGTCATTTCCGTGAAGATGGGAATCCAGAATGTGCGTCGCTTTAAGTATTCTAGATTCCTGGGCTTCACTTCATTTTTCCCGGAATGACGGTATTTTTGGTTTAAGTCAGTGCTATTTACCGCAGGCCCCATTTGTTTTTGTATCATCATGCTGGATGCTGGGTAGGGTGGGCACGTCTTTTGTGCCCACGCGCAAATGTTGCGTGAAAAGCAAGATTGTTAAGGTGTGACTCCTCTTGGTGTGGCGTCTGTAGGGTGTAGTGGGCCGCCTCACGG
>JALTPW010000891.1 GCA_026999335.1 Chromatiales bacterium | reverse complement strand
ACGGTTATTACATCGAAATCAGCCGTATCCACGCCGACAAGGTGCCCGCCGACTATGTCCGCCGACAGACCCTGAAAGGTGCGGAACGCTACATCACGCCGGAACTCAAAGCCTTCGAGGACAAGGCCCTGAGCGCCAACGAACGCGCCCTGGTGCGCGAAAAGGCGCTGTACGAGGAATTGTTCGATTATCTGGCGGAGTATCTTCCCGCCCTGCAGGACTCGGCGGCAGCGCTGGCCGAGCTGGACGCCCTGGCCAACCTGTCAGAACGCGCGGAAAGTCTCAACCTGTGTCAGCCGGAAATGAGCAGCAAGCCGGGCCTGTTGATTGAAAGCGGGCGGCACCCGGTGGTGGAACAGGTGCTCAATGATCCCTTCATCCCCAACGACGTGCGCTTCGACGAGCAGCGCCGCATGCTGGTCATCACCGGCCCCAATATGGGCGGCAAGTCCACCTACATGCGTCAGACCGCGTTGATCACCCTGCTCGCCTACAGCGGCAGTTTCGTCCCCGCCAGCCGTGCCGTGATCGGCCCCTTCGACCGCATTTTCACCCGCATCGGCGCTTCCGACGACCTTGCCGGCGGCCGCTCCACCTTCATGGTGGAAATGACCGAGACCGCCAACATCCTGCACAATGCCACTGAACGCAGCCTGGTCTTAATGGACGAAGTCGGCCGCGGCACATCCACCTTCGACGGCCTGTCACTGGCCTGGGCCTGCGCCGAACAACTGGCTACCGGCGTGCGTGCCTTCAGCCTCTTCGCCACGCATTATTTTGAACTCACCACCTTGCCGGAAGACCTGTCCGGCGTAGCCAATGTGCACCTCGATGCCGTGGAACATGGCGATGGCATCATCTTTATGCACAGCGTAAAGGAAGGGCCAGCCAATCAAAGCTATGGCCTACAGGTCGCCGCCTTGGCCGGCGTACCATCTGCCGTGATCCAGCGCGCCCGCGAACACCTCAAACGACTGGAAGCACAAAGCCTGCACGAACAGTCGGCGGCGCCCGCCGCGCAGCAATTCTCATTATTTGCAGAAGAAATTCCGGAAACCGGACACCCTGCCCTGGACTCCCTGAAAAAAACCAACCCTGATGAACTCACACCACGCCAGGCGCTTGATGCACTGTATCGACTGCGTGAGTTGTGTGACGATTGATGGCAAGAGGTTCACTGATAAGTCTGTAAACTCAACGCCAGAATGATGGGCACCTCTACTCAACAACCACCCGCTAAAGCGGGTGGGTTAGTCTTACGGACTGAAAGCCCGGATACGGGTCGCTCGACCCGTTTTCTAAACTACCACCGACTAAAGTAGGTGGGTTAGCGCATTCGGTGCTGATGGCTAAAGTCATCAACCTCGCACCGTCATAAGCACGCATGCGTCAAAACATGAAAATCAAAACCACCGTCTAAAGACGGTGGTTTTGACCAAGTTAATGGGAAATAAACAACCCCGCAGCAAGCTATTTCGCTACGCGAAAGCGGGGTATTGAAGGGTGTTGGCTGAGACTTGAGAGACTTGGCATACTGTCATTCCCGCGCAGGCGGGAATCCAGAGTAAAGGAAACTTCAAGCGCTCTGGATGAATCGCTCCGACAAAAACTGAACCCCGGAGTGGCAATCTCTGGATTCCGGCTAAAAACAAGCCGGAATGACGATAATCGCAGCACCAAAAGTAGGCGTTTTTCTTAAAGAACCTACTTTTGGTCGGCGAGCTGCGGGGAATTCGACCCAGAGAGATTAAACCCAGCCCTGCCAGTATTCTCGGCAATCCGCATGTAGTGAGTTCCACGAACCGCATCGATCAACAGCGGTGACACAATCACCCGCGCCCAGAACGTGATAACGCCAACGATGCGGTTCGCTACCGCTCACCAGCATCCTACAGGGGCGACCGAAACAACTTGCCTTCATTCGCACCTTCAACAACCCATACAACAAGCAGCACGGATAAATTTAACCGCCTAAAGGCGGTGGTTTTAACCTTAAAACGGGACGAATAAATCTCTGAAACCACGGATTCAGAGGATTTTCAACGAGATGTGACAACATTGGGGGAGCTTCCTCCCTCCCTTTGACGACCCACTGAAGCTATTTGCCAGCACGCTATCCACCGAACTGCCCCACATTGACAAATACCCTGACAGCCACTAATGTTCTTACATTATTCTTACCTTCATGGCCATGCATACTCATGATGACAACCAAACTATCCAGCAAGGGCCAGGTAATCATCCCCAAACCCTTACGGACTGCTCATCACTGGAAAACAGGTCAAGAACTCGTTGTCGTTGATGTCGGTGATGGCATCTTACTAAAACCCAAAACCCCTTTCGAAGAAACGAACATTGACGATGTCGCATCTTGCCTGAAATTCAAGGGGAAAACTAAAACACTGGATGACATAGAGGCGGCTATTTCTGAAGGCATTAAAGCTAGGAAGTATTAACACCCCCTAA
>JALTPW010000890.1 GCA_026999335.1 Chromatiales bacterium | reverse complement strand
ACCAGCGCATCGGGACACGGCAGAGCGAAGGCCGGGACGCCTCTGAGGCAGGACTTAGCGTGCTGGAACTGCAACTGGAAAATCAAGAGCCCCTGGACAAAAACGAACTGAATGAGGCTTTCATCATAGATACGACAGACAGCGTAGACCTGTCCCCCATCAAGTTCTGGTTGAAAGGCCTGAACTCATCCGACGGCGCATCGTAGTGTGCGCCGTGCGCACGTTCAATACCCGCACCTTTTGTGCGCACGGCACCCCCTCCGCAAAGGGTTGCTGCTCCAGAAACGCAGTCTCCCTGAACCGTGGCACCAGGAACCGCCGCAAGGCACGCAAGACTATTTCATAGCAGCCCATTGAAAGACATTCAAAAAAATCCGTCGGCGGAATCAACCCTCTGCCGCCACGATACGGTAAATACCTCCCCAATGATGAACAACGTAGAGTTCGCCATCCTTCCCCTCCCCAAAGGACGAGATCCTCAACGAGGTATCCAGCAACAGGTGGCTGTCGAAGCCGCCACTGTCATCCGGAAACAGGCCCCAGATCTTCCCACTGCAGTAATCGCCGTACAGATACACACCCTCTAAACCTTCTATGGCCTTGCCGCGATAGACATAACCCCCGGTCACCGAGCAATTCGAACCGTTAGCGTATTCGGCCACCGGATCGATGAAACCACTGCTGTCGCACGAGGATGTGTTGTAACAGTGCGCACCTTCACGAATATTCCAACCGTAGTTACCACCGGGCTGGATGCGATTGATCTCCTCCCACTTATTCTGTCCCACGTCGGCCAACCATAGGTCACCGGTCTGACGATCAAAGCTCCAGCGCCAGGGATTGCGCAAACCCCAGGCATAGACTTCGGCGCGGCCATTGCCCTGGGCAAAGGGGTTGTCGGTGGGGATGGTGTAACCACTGTCGCCGCTGACATCGATGCGCAACATGGCGCCGAGCAGGTTATTTTTATTCTGGCTATTGCCATCAAGATCACCAGAGCCACCTCCGTCACCGAAGCCAATATAGAGATAGCCATCCGGGCCGAAGGCGATCTGCCCACCGTTGTGATTACTTTTGGGCTGATCCAGGGTGAACAGCACCTGTTCAGAATCTGTATCCAGGGTCAGGCCGCCGTCGCGGCTCACGAAACGGGAAATCACGGATTGCAAATTATCACGCGTGTAAGACAGATAAACCCGGCTATTTGTCGTAAAATCAGGGTCGAAGGCCATACTCAGCAACCCAGCCTCGTTGGGGCCGCTGTTAACACGGGTTCTGATGTCGGCAAACAGCGTCGCCGGCTGACTATCGAGCAAACGCTGGATGCGCCCCGGCTGTTCCACCACATAGAAAGCATTGTCGGGGCCGGCAATGAAGGCCAGCGGACGACTGAACTGTTCCGCCTCGAACAGTGGCGTCAGAGCAATAAGAGCAATATCTGCAAAGCTGTCATCGACACGTGATGGAGGGGCATTAACATTGTCTCCTGCGCAACCCACCTGCGTGCCGATCAGTAACATTGGCAGAGCCATCCATAATTTTCCGGGCATGCTTCACCTCCTTAATTTTATTCCTTTCTCGGGGCGTTGGCAGGCTGTGTAGAATAGAATGGCGATAGCCACCATAACAAATAGCACGTATTTGCCATGTCCTCAGCCAGGAACCCAGTTTGAACCCCGTATTCGAAAATGTCACCACCCGTGCCGTCAGCCAGCTCGCCATCGACGCCCGCAACGGTAGCAAATGTAGTCGTAAACTGGCACTGCGGCTCGGTTTGCCCCTCTGCCAGTCAGATCAGGACTGTGATGCATTCACCTATCTGCTGACCTGGCTGGCCGACAGCGACGATGCCTGTGCACCACTGGCCCTGCGAGACACCAGCGGTGACAGCGGCAACCCACTGTGGGTGGATTTCATTGGCGGAAAGATGGGCCACCGGCGGCGCTTCGGCGGTGGCCGCAACCAACCATTGACACGGGCGATGGGATTGAAGGGCAGCGCCAATCCGTTCATCGTGGATGCTACCGCAGGACTGGGCCGTGATGGTTTTGTGCTCGCCAGCCTCGGTGCACGAGTCACACTACTGGAGCGTTCGCCAGTGATGGCCGCCCTGCTGGCCGACGGGCTGGATCGCGCCCGGCAGCACGATGAAATCCGCCTCATTGTCGACAAGCACTTGCAGTTAGTGAATATCGATGCCAGGCAATGGCTACAACAATGCCCGGCACAGGAACGCCCGGACGTGGTCTATCTCGATCCCATGTATCCGCATCGCAGCAAGAGTGCACTGGTGAAAAAGGAGATGCGCGCCCTGCGCGCCATGGTGGGCGATGATGGGGATGCCCCGGCCCTGCTGGCCGCAGCACTGGATTGTGCAAAAAAACGTGTAGTGGTCAAGCGCCCCAGAGGGGCACCACTGCTGGCGGGGCCGAAACCTTCGGGTGATATCGCGTCGAAAAATACCCGTTATGACCTCTATCCCTGCTGATTGACAGCCGCTCGACGGCCCTGCGGCAAAAAATACACCGTACTCATCAATATCCGGGTTACACCCAGTCTGTGCCGTCTGTTTTATTGCAGGCAGTCAACCTGCACCCGAGGTTCGAAACTCAGGCCAATGGTCTCGAAAAGCGCCCGGCTGCTGAGCGGCTTTGCGACACAGGCCTCGGCACCGGCCATCATGATCCGCTGTTTCAACGCCACATCAGCGCAGCGGGCCAGAGCAATGATACGCACGCCGTGCGAGGCCGGGTCGGCCTTGATATGACGGCAGACCTCAAAGCCGTCGTGGCGTGGCATATTGAAGTCCAGCAAGACCACATCCGGGCGAAACGTCAGCATTTTGCGCCCAGCATCGAAGGCATCGTGTACTGCACAGGTCTCCAGCGTCCCCGAGGAGGTATCGAAAAGATTCATCAGCAGATGAGATAGCCGGCGATCACTCTCCACGATCAGAATGCGCAGCTTTCCCCGGTCAGGACGCCCCAGACTGAGACTCTGTTCACGAGCAAAATGATGCATGTCCTGCAGACTGAATTGACGACTGCCGCCCACGTCAATGCGAGCATGCAACATGCCCTGTTGCAGCCACTCGCACACCGTGACCGGTGACGCCATCAGCAGGGTAGCCACTTCTGCGTCGCTCAGATTGGTTTTTTTCGCCATTCCCTCAAACTCCGGGCGAGCCATATCGCTCAGAGTAAATAACGGCCGGATATATGATGATCTTTAGATGGTATCAGTAGCGAAGCCGGCGCAGAGGATGCAGATAATCTCTGTTCCGGGCGGATCTGTAGGAGCGGGCCATGCCCGCGATTGTCGGCCATAAGAAATTGCAAGGAGCGGCTTCAGCCGCGACAGCCGTACTCGACAAGGATCGCGGCTGAAGCCACTCCTACAATGCCACGAATCCTTATTGTGCATCGACAATCGCGGGCATGGCCCGCTCCTACCCGGGGATCAGTCCGTGCCTGCCGGGATCAGGGCGTATAACCATCGGTGAGGGTTTTCATGAAGGCGACGAGGTCGTCCACATCCTGCGCATCCAGCAACAGATCGCCGCTAAAGGTGACATCCAGATTGTCTTCAACTTCAGGGGGCAGTGTACTGGGCCAGCAGGCGATGAAACCGTTTCGCCCCGTATCTGTGATCGCTGGATCAAAACAGGGATTTTCCCGGACATTGTAGAAATTCATGACCTCCGTCAGTGTCTCAAAAACACCATTGTGCATGTACGGTGCGGTCAACTCCACGTTACGCAGGGTGGGCACCTTGAATTTGCCACGCTCGCCGGAAGCAGGGGCTGAAGCGACAAGATTCGGATTGGCTGCCAGACCGATATCGACAAACCCTGTGGCCGCCGTACCCGCCGGATTGTTTGAGTTCTGCGGCACACCAATGTTCCAGTAACTGAAATCAGTGAACAGTACGCCCGACGAACCACCGATCTTCTCCAGCTTGTGGCATTCGGCACATTTTCCCTTGCCGTCAATCTGGAACAGATCGAAACCACGCTTTTCAGATGGAGAAAGGCAGGACTGGTCGTCGGGGCAAGCATCAAATTTGGACGTAAACGAGGCGAACATCGCCGTGCGCTCGAAAGCGGCAATGGCATCGGCAATCAAATCATAGGCCGTGTCCACGTCATCCAGGCTGCTCGCCCCATAGACGGCCTTGAAACCCGTCGCATAGCTGGCCGCCCTGACCGCATCGACCACGCCCTGCTTGGTGTTGGCCATCTCCTGCGGGTTCACGAACGGCCCCTTGGCCTGCCCCTCCAAATCGGCCTCGCGGCCATCGAGGAACTGGCCGCCGATGTAACGCGGATTGGCGGAGTCGGTGGTGTCGTAATGAAAGTCGGGTGAAAACATGGCATAGGCTGCGGTGGGGGCATTGCGGTCACCAAATTCGCCCGAGACCGCACCTTCAGAGACGGGGCTGGTCTGGGTACTGTCCGGATCGGCAAAACCGTCACCCGGCAACAGACTGTGGCAGGTTTCGCAAGACTGGCCCGCCGGGCTCGACAGATTGGTGTCTTTGTATAACATTTCGCCCAGCGCGACCTTCGTCATACCCGACTCTCCCGGATCAGCCGGATCATCCGCCCCCCCTCCACCACAGCCCGCCAGCAACAGAACGACACACACACCGGCAAACACCTTCTGCTTTTTCATGGTTCAACCACCCAAGTCAATTGATAAGGATTAATCCATTAAATCTCTATGGATTCTAGTGGTTGGTAACACAACAGAATGTGAATCAACCCACAGTTTTTTACCATTGGGCTCAAACTGTTATCCATCATGTCAGCGCAGCAGGACATGGGGTATCGTGTGGACATATGAGCACCATCACTGACAACAAACCAAATTCCCGGCAGCAAATCCTTCCACTACTGCTATTAACCTGTGGAATCATGATGGGAACCCCCCAGGCCGACACCGCCATACCCGCCGGCTGGCGGCTGTCGATGGACAATGATCTCATCGCCCCCAACAACCGCGACCAGGATTTCACCGGCGGCATCTCGTTCAGTTACACCAGCGCCTCTCCCGCCTCAGGTCTGTCCAGCCCACCCTGGATCAGTCTCGATACCGTGCTCGGTTTCATCGAGCAAACAGCAAGCATCGAGACACCACAACGCACCCTCTACGCCACCGAAGCCGGCATGAGTGTCTTTACACCAGAGGACACCCAGAGCCGTAAAGTGCAATACGATGACCGCCCCTATGCCAGCCTGCTCTTTCTCTCCAGCAGCCGGCAAACCCTGTTGGCCAATAACCGGCAAGCCATCACCCGAACCTTCACTCTGGGCGCCCTCGGTCTGGCCCTGAGTGCCAATGTACAGAATGCCATCCATCGCCCACTGGGCGTCGATCTGGCCCAGGGCTGGAAATATCAGATCTCCGCAGGCGGCGAACCCACCCTGCGTTACAGCCTCAGCCGGCAGACACGTCATTGGGCACGCCAAGGCGCTGCCGGCCTCGATTACGATCTCAGTTCGACACTCAAAGGCAGCCTCGGCTACCTGACCGATCTGGGCTGGGGCATCAGCGGCCGCCTGGGGCGCATCAGCAGTCCTTGGTGGAGCGATAACCCACTGCTGGAGGATTACGCCGAACGCGGCAGTATCCACGCCACACGCGGTGCATCGCGCCATCAATTCTATCTGTGGGGAGGCTTGTTTGTGCGTGCCCGCGCCTACAACGCCCTGCTGCAAGGCCAGTTCCGAGACAGCCCTGTGCGCTATTCACGCCCGGCACTATATCCCGTTATCGCCAACGTCTGGATCGGACTGGAATATGTGCTTGGTGGAGGCATTCGCCTGGGCTACAGCTGGCACGGCGAGACGGCGGAGGTCAGGCATGGCAAGGGCAGTCACGCCATGACCTGGGGCAACCTGAGCATTACAGGAAGCTGGTGATTGTCGCTTCACACGATCAACCGAACCCCCGGCTCACGGCCTGTAAAACCAAGGCCGCAAATACCCCCGCCAGCAGATCATCGAGCATGATGCCGAAACCACCGTGCACCTGCCGGTCGATCCAGCGGATGGGCCAGGGCTTGAGGATGTCGAAAATACGGAACAGAACAAAACCGACGGCGATCCACAACCAGCCCGGCGGCGCAGCAATCATGGTGACGAGGTAGCCGGCGAATTCATCCCAGACAATGCCGGGATGATCATGCACACCGAGATCACGGCTGGTACGGTCGCACAGCCAGATGCCCAGCAACGACACGAACAACACGGCCAGCAGATAGCCCCACAGGGGCAACGGCGCGAGCAACAGATAGAGCGGAACGGCGGCAAGGGTGCCGAAGGTGCCGGGAGCCACCGGCGCGGCGCCGGCGCCCAGGCCGAAGGCGAAAAAATGCACCGGGTTGCGCCACACGCTGGGCGGTGCGGTGTTACGACGCTTCATACCCCGCCCTCTGCAAAATGATCCCAGCCGCGCGCTGGTGGCTCGCAGGGTACGCCTGCGGCATCCTGCCAGCGCTGGCCGGGCTCAGCGGTGATACGGCCGATGCGGGTGACCGGGCAACCCAGGCCATCGCTCACGCTGAGGTCGGCATCGGCCGGCACGGTAAAACACAGCTCGTAGTCGTCGCCAGCGCTGACCGCCAGACGCCAGGACCGGTCGATACCGCTGGCCAGTAGTGCATCGGAGAGCGGAAGGCGGTCGATATTCAGCACCGCGCCCACCCCGCTGGCGGTGAGAATATGGCCAAGATCCTGGGCCAAACCATCGGAGATATCGATGGCGGCGGTGGCCAGACCGCGCAGGGCCAGCCCGGCCCCGACGCGCGGCGTGGGCCGGTGCAGACGCGACAACAGGAAATCCGCCGGCGGGCCGGCGAATTCCCAGCGCCCCTGCGCAATGGCCAGCCCGGCCCCGGCGTCGCCCAGACTGCCGGTGACAAAAATATGGTCACCGGGCCGTGCCCCACTGCGGGTCAGGGCCTTTTGCCGCGGCACGAAACCCTGCAACTGCAAGGTGACACTGAGCGGGCCGCAGGTGGTATCCCCTCCCACCAGTTGCACCTTGTAACACTCGGCAAGGACAAAAAAACCCTCGGCAAAGGCCGCCAGCCAGGCTTCATCGGCCTGCGGCAGGCTCAGTGCCAGGGTCGCCCAGGCCGGTTCGGCACCCATCGCGGCGAGGTCGCTGAGATTGACGGCAAGGGCCTTGTAGCCAAGATCGGCGGGCGGAATGTCGGGGGCGAAGTGGACACCGCTGTGCAGGGTGTCGACGGTCACCGCCAACGACTGGCCCGGCGGTGGTGTCAGCAAGGCGGCATCGTCGCCGATACCCAGCGGCACATCATCACGCCGCACGCCGTGGTCGGCGAAGTAGCGGCGGATAAGGTCAAACTCATTCACAGTTTTTTTGAGATCGAGCCATCTGGCTCAGGACGCCGGCTTTTTCTTGTCGGTATTTTTTTTACCCGTATTTTTCTTGCCTAAATAAAGGCTGGCACCGCTTTTCTTTACTGCGGTTCTTTCCTTTGTGGAGGGCTTTTTTGCCGGTGCTTGTTTTGCAGCGGTCTTCTTTGTGACAGCTTTCTTTTTGACGACCCTCTTTGCGACAACTTTCTTTGCCCGGCCTCGTTTTGCAGAGGACTCATTGGCGGCAGGCTTGCGTCTGCGTGTCTCAGTTGCCTTTACCGACGGCTTTGCCGTCTCCTCAGTTGCCGCCTTTGCGGCGGGTTTTTCCAGGCTGCGTTTTTTGATGACTCTTTTCTTGTTCGCCGTGCGAATGATGGGCGCGCGTTTCTGGCCATACTTACCCTTGCCCACGCTGGCGTCCACAGGCGCAGCCGGTGCCGGGATCGGGCGGCTATCGGCAGCCTGTTCCGTACCACGCAGCTCGCGCGCCATGCCATCGAGAATACCATTGACGAAGCGGTGCCCCTGTTCGGCGCCGAACAGCTTGGCCAGCTCCACGCCCTCATTGATGGCCACGCGATAGGGCACATCGAGGCGGCATTTCAGTTCATAGGCACCGAGACGCAGGATGGCGCGCTCCACCGGATCCACCTCGGCCAGTGGGCGTGTGAGCAGGGGAATGATATGGCCATCCAGTTCTTCACGCAGACGGGGAATCTCGCGCAGCAGTTCGCGAAAATAATCGACATCGACGCCGTCCATGTCGTTTTCAATACGGAATGCCGCATCGATATCGAATGGATCGCCATCGGTCAGCTGCCAGGAATAAAGCGCCTGCACCGCGCACTGTCGGGCCAGTTGACGGGCATTGGCCATCAGCCGAGGTTTTCCAGCAGATTGACCATTTCGATGGCCGACATGGCCGCCTCGGCACCTTTATTACCAGCTTTGGTGCCGGCACGTTCAATGGCCTGTTCGATAGAATCCACGGTCAGCACGCCGAAGGCCACTGGCACGTCGTGTTGCAGGGAGGCCTGCGCCAGACCCTTGGTGCACTCACTGGCCACGTAGTCGAAGTGCGGGGTACCGCCGCGGATCACCGCGCCGAGAGCGATGATCACATCGTAATCCCCGCTCGCCGCCATGCGTGCAGCGACGATGGGCATCTCGAAGGCGCCCGGCACACGCACCAGGGTGAGATCGCCGTCCGTAGCGCCATGACGTTTGAGGGTATCGATGGCACCGTTGAGCAGGCTGTCGACGATAAAACTGTTAAAGCGGGCGGCGATGAGGCCGAAGCGTTTGCCGTGCAGGGTCAGGCCGCCTTCGATGGTTTTGATGCTCATGATCGTGTTCCGTCTGGTTGTTCGTTCGTTGGGCGGAAAAGCACCCGGTTCAGCAATGTTTCATCCGTAGGAGCGGGCCATGCCCGCGAAATATGACTTTCTCGCCACAGAGGCATAATTAATTTGTTTTTCTCTGTGATAATCGGCCGTTTTATCGCGGGCATGGCCCGCTCCTACAAATGCTGGCGCAATCTTCTCACGCAGACGCCGCTGCGTCACCGCCAATGTACTCCACCACTTCCAGGCCAAAGCCGGACAGGCTGTGCATACGCTTGGGCGCAGACAGCACACGCATCTTGCGCACGCCGAGGTCGAGCAGGATTTGGGCGCCGAGGCCGTAGGTGCGCAGATCCGGATTGGACTCGCGTTTACCCGTGCTCTGGCCTTCGTCCTCTTCCTGATAGTGCGTGACACGCTGGATCAGCTCCTGCTCGCCCTCACTCTGCCCCAGCAGCACGATCACGCCCTCACCCTTGGCCTCGATGAAGGACATGGCATCTTCCAACGGCCAGCTGGCATCGGAGCGTTTCATGCCCAGCACATCGGCCAGATAGTGCGGCATGTGCACGCGCACCAGGGTCGGCGTGTCACGCTTGATCTGCCCTTTCACCAGGGCAAAGTGCACCTGGCCGCTGATGCGATCACGGTAGGTGACCAGACGGAATTCGCCGATGTCATTATGCATCGCGCACTCGGTCACCCGCTCCACACTGCGCTCGTTCTCCAGGCGATAGCGGATCAGATCGGCGATGGTACCGATCTTGATATCAAACTCGGCGGCGAATTTTTCCAGATCCGGTCGCCGTGCCATGCTGCCGTCTTCGTTGAGAATCTCGACGATCACCGAGGCCGGCTCCAGCCCTGCCAGACGCGCCAGGTCGCAACCCGCCTCAGTATGGCCAGCACGCGTCAGCACCCCGCCCGGCTTGGCCATAATAGGGAACACGTGGCCCGGCTGCACCAGATCCTCGGGCTTTGCATCCGGGGTCACAGTCGCCTGAATAGTCACCGCACGGTCAGCGGCGGAAATGCCGGTGGTCACGCCCTCCGCCGCCTCCACCGAAACGGTGAAGTTAGTGGAATAAGCGGCATTGTTGTCATTGACCATCAGCGGCAGACGCAACTGCTCACAACGCTCCTGGGTCAGGGTCAGGCAGATCAAACCACGGCCATTGCGGGCCATAAAGTTGACATCTTCCGTCCGTACCTTGGCTGCGGCCATGATCAAATCGCCCTCGTTTTCACGATCTTCATCATCCATCAGGATGACCATCTTGCCCTCGCGCATGTCGCTGACGATTTCTTCGATACTGTTTAATTCCATACTTCAGTTCCTATCAACTCTGTAGGAGCGAGCCATGCACACGATGGGTGAGCACGGTCGCCACAAAGATCGCGGGCATGGCTCGCTCCGACAAATAATCTGTTCGTTCATGATTTGATAAAACCATGCTCCGCCAACAGTGCTTCGCTCACACCACCGGGAGCCGTCGCCTGCTCACCCAGCAGCAGGCGCTCCAGATAGCGGGCAATAATATCCACTTCAAGATTCACTCGCTGGCCGGCCCTGAAATCACCCATGGTGGTCTCCAGCAATGTATGCGGCACGATGTTCAGTTCAAACTCCGCGACCTCGACACGATTCACCGTGAGACTGATACCATCGACACAGATGGAACCTTTTTCGGCGATATATTTGGCCAGTCCGGCCGGCGCGCGGAGACGAAAACGCTTGGAGCGTGCGTCCGGCCAGCATCGCAGCACCTCACCCACACCATCGACGTGACCACTCACCCAATGTCCACCCAGGCGTGTGGTCGGCATCAACGCCTTTTCCAGATTCACCCGTGCACCCGGCGACAGGCCGCTTAAGGTCGTGCACGCCAGGGTCTCAGCCGAGACATCCGCGACAAAACTCTGCGTGTCGAGACTCACCACCGTCAGACACACGCCGTTGACAGCAATGGAATCACCCAATGCCACATCACCCATATCCAGCTGGCCGACGGCAATGGTCAGCCGCGCATCGCCTGCGCACTGTTCGAGGCTACGGATCTCGCCCACTGCCTGAATGATCCCGGTGAACATGTTTGATCTGCCTCCGTTAAGGGGGGGCAAATATATCAGTAAAGCCGTGGACTTTCAGCCGTCTCTGACAACAAGGTGCAAATGATGGATAGCTGGCGTCCCGGTGCAGGGTTCCGGTGCAGGGAGTGGTACAGGACACCATCACCGACAAACCAGTCCCGGGCCTGCCTGGATGTCATTCAGCCTTATCGTCAGAGCGTCGAGGACTGACAGGGAAACAGACAACCTCCGGAGGTGCGCCGTACGCCATGCGATTCTTTACGACCTACTCCGCGTGGGCACAAAAAACGTGCCCACCCTACCTGCTATGCAATCACAGCCGATCTAGCATCTGTTCCGCCAGTTCAGCAAGTTTGGCAGTTGGGTTTCGCCTACGAATATCCAGGAACACAGGATCCCCCAGTTTTTTCTTATATAGACTGCGAATATGAGGAGGCAGCAGCAAATCTCCCTCAGACATTTTGATGGGCAATATCTTCTTTTCTTTGGCCGCCGCAGTTTCCAGTTCGCGAACACACCAAGGCGAAGCAAAGTATTCTGGCGAAATCAAGGCCACAAAATAATCCGTCTTTTCAATTTCTCTCAGCAATCTGCTGCCAAGCTTGTCCCCCGTTCGCAGCTCTCCACTATCAATCCATACGTTCAGCCCATGTGTCTCGAAAACCTGTGCAATGTAGGCGGCATCATCAAACCATTCGTGTGCATACGACACAAACACGCTCACATCACTCCGCTCTCGTAACGGCCTTTCCACTGATATTTTTTCCCATGACACGAGACTTTTTCCCTTGTAGACAAGATGCCCCGTATCACCTTCACCGTTCGCTTTCACAAATCGCTTCGCTTGCCGTTTGTTGAGCTTGACTTCGATGTATTCCCCATTAGCTTCAAACAATACATAGGTTCCATAGTACCAGGGTGCACCCGGCGGCGGGCTGTACCAAATGCGCCGGATGGATGCTGTCTTGTGTTTCTTTCGACTGAATATACCCATCACTTATCCTCCGTTGTCATACAACGTCTGGATCTACATCACCAGCACCGGCTCGGCGCCCTGCCATGCCAGCTTCTGCCGCCAGACCTCGGGGTTATCATCACCGCTATTGAGAATGAGCACGGTCTTACCCTCCATGATGGCGTCGTGCAGCGTCTCGAGATATTCCTCCGGGATACCCATGCGTCGCAGACCAAGGGTGACATGGGTGACAGCGGCACCACCAGTCATCAGGCCGGCACCGGTAATCGCGCCAGCAATGGCATCGACGACGGGGCCGGCAATGAGTAGCGGGCCAACACCGGGTAACAGCACCAGACCAGCCGTTCCCGCCAGTAGTCCACCCAGCGCACCCCACAGCGCACCCTGCGTTCCCCAGACCTTGAAACGCTCCTTTTCGTCACTGTAGGCAATGCCGAGCACGTCATCACCCTGCCCGCCAGCACGATGCAACACCGACACCTGATCCATGGGGAAGTCGTGTTCGATCATGTCTTTCACTACGGTGAAGGCACGATCCTCATTGCCGAAGACACCGGCGACAAAATGATGGTTGTGTCTATTCATGACGATATCTCTTAAATATTTTTGTATTTTCTGTGGTGTAAACAGATACGCTGTCTGTCAGTAAAAAACCGGGCTCAGGCAATCCCCTCCCGTCTCAGCAAGCGATATGTCCATACCTTCACGGCATCATTGATAAGGAACCAGGCCAGCGCATAGGCCCAGATCCACAGTGCATATTCCCAGCCAATGGCGGTGATAAAGATGCCGTAGACGGCGATCAGGGTGCCGAATATCTCGGTGCCAAAAGTGGCCCAGAACAGCAGCGGCGAGGGCCAGGGCCGTTGCCAGAACCAACCCTCCGCGCGCGTGATATAGAGCGTGCTGTGGCCGGCGATGATCAGTTTGAGAAACAGCAGCGTGCGAATCACCTCTTCGTCCATGCCTTTTTCCTGCAGGATAAAAAACAGGATGAAGGACGACACCACACCGGTAATGCCCAGCACACTGGAGACGGTCAGCAGCTCACGCATGTTCCAGCGCACTGGCGACTGATGAATCCTGGTATTGTCGTAGGCGATGGCGAGAATCGGGATATCGTTGAGCAGCGCCAGCAGGATGATCATCAGCGCAGTGATGGGGTAGAAGTCGAAGACGATGATGGACAGGGTCATGAAGAGGATGATGCGAATGGTTTCCGCGATGCGGAAGGTGGCATAGCTCTTCATGCGCGCAAAAGTGATGCGTGCCTGTTTCACCGCACTGTTGATGACCGACAGGCCGGGCGCGGTAAGAATGATATCAGCCGCAGCGCGTGCGGCATCGGTGGCGTTGGAGACGGCGAAACCGCAGTCGGCCTTTTTCAACGCCGGTGCATCGTTGACACCATCACCGGTCATGGCGACAATGTGATCGCCCTTTTGCAAGGTATCGACGATACGGTATTTGTCCTCCGGCACCACCTCGGCAAAAATATCCACCTCCTCGATCATGGCGACGATGGCCGACTCGTGGGTGTGCACGAATTCCCGCTCCAGCAGGCGCGTGTCATACAGTGACTGCACTTCTGACATGACTTCGTGGGCAAACCGTTTCGCCTCGCCAGTGGTGACCGTTTCACCCTTCAGGCGCCGGTAGATGGCGGCGGCCAGCGCCTCTGACAGGGCCAGTAACTCATTGGATGTGGTGCCGGACAATTGCACCGAACGAATGGTGCGCTGCTCCAGTCCCAGCAACCGGCCGATCTCCTTGGCGATGGCGGCGTTGTCGCCGGTGATCATCTTCACCCGCACTCCGTAGCGTTTCATTTCCTCGATGACCTGACGTGAGTCTTCACGCGGTGGATCATAGAGAGGGATCAGGCCGACCAGTTGCAGTTTCTGATCGTCCTTGTCGCGGCGACCAACGGCCAGGGTGCGATAGCCCTTGGATCCCAGCAGCTCGACGGTCTTGTTCAGATCGAAGGCCATCACCTCATCCAGTGCGGCCATTTCGATAAGCACCTGCGCCGCTCCCTTAACGACCTGAAACTGTCCTTCACCCTGTGTGATAGTGGCTTCGGTGCGCTTGCGAATTGGATCGAAGGGCACGAATTCCCGTTGCCGATAGTCCTGCAATGGCAACTGCGGAAAATGCTCATCGATGTAGTGAAACAGCGGCAGTTCGATGGGATCATTATTTTCCAGCCGTGAGGCCAGCACGGCAAAGGTGAATAATTCCTCCTCGCTGTGGCCATGCAACACCACGGGATCGGCCACGCGCATTTCGTTTTTGGTCAGGGTGCCTGTTTTGTCACTGCAAAAAATATCGACACCGGCCAATTCTTCGATGGCGGTGAGCCGCGACACGATGGCCTGCTTGCGGGCCAGATTCATGGCGCCGACGGCCATGGTCAGGGAAAGCACAGCGGGCAGCGCGACGGGGATCGCGGCTACCGTCAACACCAGGGCAAAGCGGGCGATTTCCAGAAACGGTTCGTGGCGAAACAGCGATACCAGCACGATAAGCATCACCAGAACCAGGGTCAGAAGAATGAGAAAATTGCCGATCTGGATGACCATTTTTTGGAAATGGCTGCGCTCTTCAAGCTGCGCCTTGGCCACCAGTGACACCACGCTGGAAAAATTGGTGCGCATGCCCGTGTTCACCACCACGCCCAGCATCTCACCCTGTTTGACGATGGTATTGGCATAAGCGACCTCGTTGAGTTTTTTGCTCACCGGCAGGGATTCACCGGTGAGAGCCGACTGATCGACGAGCAGGTAGTCACCCGTCAGCAACTGCATGTCACCGGGTACGATGTCACCTATTTTTAGTTTGACGATATCTCCGGGCACCAGGTCGCGCGCCGGCAGGGTGGTAAATTGACCATCACGCAGTACGATGACCTGGATGGCGAGACGCTGTTTGAGGGCCTTGAGGGCATTCAGCGCACGATGTTCCTGAAAAAAATCCAGCGACGCGTTGACCAACAGCATGACGCTGATAATGGCGAAGTCTTCCCATTTTTGCACCATGGCGGACAGCAACGCCGCCACCTCGATCATCCACGGAATCGGCCCCCAGAAGCGGCGCAAGATACGGTGCCAGAGTGGCTCTTCACGCTCCTCGATTTCATTGTAACCATACTGTGCCCGGCGCGCCGTGGCCTCGGCTTCGGTGAGGCCGGACTCGGCATCCACCTGCAACTGAGCCAACGTCTCTGCAACGACCTGTTGGGCGTAATCATCCGTCGGCTGATTGAGTCTCATGATTGCCCCCTGTCGGAAAACAGCCAGCGTCGCTGGCTGAAGAGGATCTCGGCTATCACAACTACTGCATATATAACCAGTATCGTATAGAAAACAGCAGGCCGAGACTGCCACAGATAGACCAACAACACGCCCAGTGAAACCAGCGACAGTATCAACCCTGTCATGGGTGCGGATGCACGGATATCAATGATCTTGCGCAGCCGCCAGGCGGAAAGATTGATGGCGGCGAAGATCAGCAGAAAAGTGGCGCTGGCGAAGGAAGAGATCATGGTCAGATCGCTGCTGTTGACGAACACCAGGGTCACGGCAGTAACGATGACCAGGCTCGCCCAGGGAATGCCGTTCTGCCGGCGGCGAAAACCAAACACCCTCGGCAGGGCTTGGCTACGAGCCATTTCACTGCCCAGACGGGCGGTGCCGAACAGGGTGGCGTTGATCGCCGAGGCGGTGGAAAACAGCGCTGCCAGGCCGATGAGCAAAAAACCAGCCTGCCCCAAAAAAGGCCGGGCGGCCTCGGCCAGTGCGTATTCTTTGTAGCGGACGACCTCTTCCGGCAGCAGATTGCCCACCGCCACCAACGACACGGTGATATAGATGAACATCGTGATAAGGATGGACCACAGGATGCCGCGCGCGAGGTTGCGCTGCGGATCCTGCATTTCGTTGACGGCATTGGGAATCAACTCAAAACCCTCGTAGGCGACGAAGATCAATGCCGTCGCCATCAAGACCCCGCCAATGCCCTGATCGAATACCGGCAATACATAATCCTCTTTGATGTAGGTCAGCCCAATGGCGGCAAACAGCAACAGGATAAGCACCTTGGCGGTAACGATGAGCAGCTCGGTATTGCCGGTTTCGCGCACGCCATAGAGATTGATGCCGAGAAACAGCAACAGAATGAAGGATGCCAGCAGGTGCTGCATGGCGGGATTGGCAGTACTGCCCAGCATGGCGGAACCGTAGATGCCGAAGGTGAAGGCATACAGGCCCATGGTACCGATGTAGCCCGCCAGCAACAGCCAGCCGCCGATACCGGCGACGGTGGGATGGGTGAAAGCCTGCTCCAGATAGGTGAAACTGCCACCGTCCGAGCGATAGGTCAGCCCCAGGCGTGCATAGGACCAGCCGGTCAGCAGGGCGATCACACCACCGAAGGCAAAGGCGATGGGTGCGGCATGGCCCGCCTGCACCATGGCCAGACCGAGCACGGAAAAAATGCCCCCACCCACCATGCCGCCCACACCCATGGCGATGACCTGCTTGAGGTTCAATTTGCCATTCGCTTCGGTAGACATTCGTGCCGGCTCTGTTTGTTGTTTGATCACCCCGCCGCCGGGGCCGCCCTGTTCTACCCTACTGTCTACTTTCTATGTGGCCATTCAGTTCATCACCAGGACACAAAGCTCACAGGGAAATAGGATATCCATTTGTGCGCATGGTGCACACTACATCTGCTTCCCTCGGCATTTCTTCCAACGATACATTCTCTGCGTTCTCCGTATCTCTGTGGTAACCCGTTAGCTTCCTTATTCGCCGCACCAATGGAGAAATGAAACACCCATCTTGTGCGCACAGCGCACACTACATCTGCCGTAGCGTGCGCTGTGCGCACGACAGTACTGAAACCGTCCATTGACGGAAGAAATGGTACTTATCCGTGGCTTACTTCAGTATTTCTTCCAACGATACATTCCCTGTGTTTTCCATATCTCTGTGGTAACCCGTTAGCTTCCTTATTCGCCGCACCAATGGAGAAATGAAACATCCATCTTGTGCGCATGGCGCACACTACACCTGCCCGTAGCGTGCGCCGTGCGCACGGATGGAAGATTTGCTACGCTAACGGGCAATGTCGATACGGCGCGCCTGATAGGCCTTGGTGATCGGCAACGTAACGGTCAGCACGCCACGCCGGTATTTGGCCTTGGCATGGCCGTCATCCACGGGCCTGGGCAGGGGAATAGCGCGCTCGAACTCGCCATAGGCGCATTCCAGCAGATGATAACGGCCTTTCGTATCGCTGCGCTGCCAGTGCTTTTCGCCGCGAATCAGCAGACTATCGTCGATAACCTGAATATCGAAGTCGTCCGCCTCCATGCCCGGCGCCTCAAGACGTACCACAATCTCCTTGCCGGTCTCCTTGATTTCAGCCCCGAGCACACTCCAGCCAGGCGTCGCCGGCAGCCATTCACTGCCCTGCGTCTGCAAGTCATCCTCGCGTTTTTTTGGCGTAAAGCGGGTCACCGCAGTGCGGGCCTTGTCCCACAGACGGCTCCAGCCCTCGGCCACATTGTCGAGGACGTTCGCAGTACGCTGTTTGATCGGGTTCAGTATTGCCATCATCCACCTCCATTTTCGCGGTTTCTTATTGGGGGGCAAACCACACATTGCCCGTGCTATTCTGATAGTTGGGGTTAACCGCTGGAATATCAATCGCTCTGGAGCGGTTATGTGTGGGCACTGCCCACCATCACGGCATGGGATTAAGGCACAATCGGTAGACGGTACCCACCCTTCTCTCACCGGATTCCCCCATGAAAGCCCGCCCCCTTT
>JALTPW010000889.1 GCA_026999335.1 Chromatiales bacterium | reverse complement strand
CGAACACCTCGTAGCCGGATTCCTGGCCGATGAAGATCTGTACCCCCTGCGCCTGCAGGGATTTATCGAACAGATCCAGCATCGCGCGCTTCTCGTTGAAGGCCTCGAACAACTGGCGCAGGCGTGTTACATCGGCCATCTCTTCATAACCCATCAGATTGGTCTCCCCCGCCAGCACGTAATCTTGTGTCCCGGCATCATCATCTTCGAATGCCTGCTGCGCGATTTCGATGGTTGAGCGCATCAGGCGGTCGATATGTTCACGGTCACCCTGCATTTCATCGAGCAGCTTGCGTCGCACCGTCGACAAATTCTGTCCCTCAAATTGCGTATTGAGATAGTTAGCGACACGCTCCAGCTCCACCCGGCTGTATGATCGCGAGGTCTGGATCACCCGATTCTGCACATCACGCTCGTTGATCACCAGGATTGCCAGCACACGGTTATCCGACAGGGGCAGGAACTCGATATGCCGCAGTGCCTCCTGTTTCTGGAACGGCAGCATCACCACTCCCGCCATGCGCGTCAGCCCGGACAACATGGCTGAGGCATTTTCCAGCAGGGTTGAGGTATCCACTTCGGCATCCAGCTGCTCGGCGATGGTCTGCACCTCCGGCTCGCCCAGCGGCTTGACAGACACCAGGTTGTCGATGAACAGACGATAACCCAGCTCGGTCGGCACGCGCCCGGCGGAGGTATGCGGCGCATGCACCAAGCCCAAACGTTCAAGATCCGCCACCACATTGCGAATAGTGGCCGGACTCAAGTCCAACCCGCTGTCCTGCGCCAGGGTCTTCGAGCCTACCGGCTGACCATCGCGGATATGGCGCTCGATCAGAGCCTTGAGGAGGTACTGGGCGCGCTCATTGATGGCAGGTTCAGTCACGAGGCAGGATGATTTGACTTGGCTGGATTAACACTGGGTGAATGAGACCTGTTGCAGGGGTTTTCAAATGACGGCAAAAACTGCCCGCCTATCATCGACCCGCAAAGGCGGCTACTTTAGCACCCCCACGACTGGAGTGCTAAGCCTCATTTTAGACCACCTCCTTATTAAGAACGGCGTGAGAGACCATTTTTGCGTGGAAATCAGAGCGGCAATAACCTTAAATACCAAAGGTCTTGGCGAATGATCTGGTCGTGAATCGAACCAGCGCGGCGCAATACTGCGAAGGTATTGTTACTCCGGCGTCATTTTTGCCGTCTGCGTTATTGATTCCCTTAAAAGACGTTAAGCGGTTATTACCCATGTGCCGACAAGTTCTGTTGCGGATCCTGCCTTAAGGAACGTAATACAACGACCAGGCTGGAAAGCCTGGGATTACCGTCTTCGGATAAGGGGCGATACAGGTTTTCTCTGGACAAGCCTGTTTGCCAGTGGCACTGGCAATATTCCTGAGCGCCACCAGCAGTACCCGCTCTTCACCATCTTCCATGGCTGGAAAGATGAGGGTCTTGCATTTTGCCTTTCTTAAGCTATTTTCGGTATATGGTTAAACCATTTAAATAGGGAAAAAGGAAAAACCTGCCCTCCATCTGCCTCGCAGGTTCATTTCAGACTAGGTGGGTTACTCTCGTCTAGTGGGAATTGGATAGTCTACCGCCATCACCCACTGGGTAATATTGACTCATTTCACAGCATCCTTCTCCGGTTCCAAAGTCTTGGATATAACTCAAGTTTCGGGGTTCAAAACCAGCAGGAATCTGCTCGTAACGGCTTGAATATATTTGATATTCCTCTAAAAATAGCACAAGAAGTTGAACGGGGAGAATTAACAACGACCTGTATTTACCATTGAATTTGAAGCAGCATTTTATAAGGTGTTTTCGTTATTATTGGCTTCTTTATATTAGCTGTACACGCGTAATCTACTGTAAATACAGTTAGTTAGTGGGTTTTAGTGTGGGTAAAAATGAACCCCGAAACTTGAGGATATAACTTAAGACGAGGAGCTATTTGTTATATTTTTTATCATATTCTCGAACGATTTTAACAACTTGCACCCGATATGATTTATACCACTTTTCTCGGCCAAGCTCTTGCGCTACTAAATGTTTGGCATCATTTTTCCAGTGAGCTATTTGTTCTTCATTTTGCCAATATGATATTGCTATCTCATTGTTTCCTTCGGTGATTGCGGTGAATTCAATGCAACCATATTTATTGATAGCCAGATCCCTTAGCTGAACTGCCATTTCATAATATGCATTATCAACCTCATTGATTTTTGCCGTGAATATTACAGCATACATGTGCGGCTATACCTTGTTTAAAAGATCACTAAATTTTTCCATTTTCGCCCCCCTATTGATTTACGTATTTCTCTATCTTACCTTCTCGATTTCTCACAAAATGCCTAGAATATTGCGGGTAAGCGGACGGCCAACATTGAGCTTTCCTGATACGGTAGTTTTGCATTTCCCATTACCTCAAACAAACGCCGCAGTAGGCCGATCCGCTTTACCTGCCTT
>JALTPW010000888.1 GCA_026999335.1 Chromatiales bacterium | reverse complement strand
CACTCTGGGGCGTGACCGGCACTGCCGATCCACTCACTACCCCTACACCGCATTGGTGATGGCCCTGCGTGATCGCATCATGGAGCGCTGGAAAAACACCCGCTACGCTTACGAGGAAAACGACTCCCGGCGCATGCATTACATGTCACTGGAATTCCTCATGGGCCGTGCACTGGGCAACGCCATGATCAACCTCGGCGTCGCCGACGAGACCACCCGGGGGCTGTACAAGCTGGGACTGGAACTGGAAGAGATCGCCGAGGCGGAGCATGACGCCGGTCTAGGCAATGGCGGCCTGGGCCGCCTTGCCGCCTGTTTTCTCGACAGCTGCGCGACCTTGCAACTACCGGTGCTGGGCTATGGCATCCGTTACGAATACGGCATGTTCCGGCAAAAAATCGAAAACGGCTATCAGGTCGAAGAACCGGATCACTGGCTGCGTGATGGCAACCCCTGGGAACTGGAACGCCCCGAATTCACCCAGCGCGTGCACTTTGGCGGTCGCAGCGAGTTTTATCAGGATGCCAATGGCATCACCCGCAGCCGCTGGGTCGACACCCACGACGTCCTGGCGGTGCCCTACGATGTGCCCGTACCCGGCTACCGCAACGGCACCGTCAACAGCCTGCGCCTGTGGAAGGCCGCCGCCACCGACGAATTCGACCTGGGCGAATTCAACGCCGGCAGCTACCCCGAATCCGTCGCCGCCAAAAACGCCGCCGAGCACATCACCATGGTGCTCTACCCCAATGACAGCAGTGAAAACGGCAAGGAACTACGTCTGCGCCAGCAGTATTTTCTCGCCTCCGCCAGCCTCAAAGACACCCTGCGCCGTTGGACCCGCGAGCATGGCGATGACTTCAGCCAGTTCGCCGCCAAAAACTGTTTCCAGCTCAACGACACCCACCCCACCTGCGCCATCGCCGAGCTGATGCGCCTGCTGCTCGACGAGCACCGGCTGGGCTGGAACGAAGCCTGGGACATCGTCACCCGTACCATGGCCTACACCAACCACACCCTGCTGCCCGAGGCGCTGGAAAAATGGTCAGTGCGCCTTTTTGAGGGCCTGTTGCCGCGTCTGCTGGAGATCATCTACGAGATCAACGCCCGCTTCCTCGGCAGCGTCGCCTGCCGCTGGCCCGGCGACACCGAGCGCCTGCGCCGCATGTCCATCATCGAAGAAGGCCCCGAACCACAGGTGCGCATGGCCTATCTGGCCATTGTCGGCAGCTACTCCATCAACGGCGTCGCCGAATTGCATTCGAAGTTGCTGCAGGAAGGCCTGTTCCACGACTTCTGCGAGCTATGGCCACACAAATTCAACAACAAGACCAACGGCGTCACCCAGCGGCGCTGGATGGCCTGGTGTAACCCGAGCATGAGCACGCTGATCAGCAAAACCATCGGCGAAGACTGGATCACCGAGTTGCCACAGCTCGCCAAACTCGCTCCCCTCGCCGACGACACGGATTTCCGCCGGCAGTGGCGTGATATCAAGCAGGCCAACAAGACACGTCTGGCAGAACTGGTCGAAACCGAGCGCGGCGTGAAATTCAACACCGATGCCATGTTCGATGTACAGGTCAAACGCATCCACGAATACAAACGCCAACTGCTCAACCTGCTGCATGTCATTCATTTGTACGACCGCATCAAGCGCGGCGATACCGATAACTGGACCCCGCGCTGCGTGCTCATCGGCGGCAAGGCCGCGCCCGGTTATGCCATGGCCAAGCTGACCATCAAGCTGACCAACAACATTGCCTTCATGGTCAACAATGACCCCATGGTGGGTGACAAACTGAAGTTAGCCTTCCTGCCTAACTATCGCGTCACGGCAATGGAGATCATCAGCCCTGGCACCGACCTGTCCGAGCAGATTTCCACCGCCGGCAAAGAGGCCTCCGGTACCGGCAATATGAAATTCATGATGAATGGCGCCATCACCATCGGCACCCTGGACGGCGCCAACATCGAGATCCGCGAAGAGGCCGGCGATGACAACTTCTTCCTGTTTGGTCTCACCGCCAGCGAGGTCGAGGAAACGCGGCAACACTATGAGCCCAACGCCATCATCGATGGTGACGAAAACCTGCGGCGAGTCATGCAGCTACTGGAAAGCGCCCACTTCAACCAATTCGAGCCGGGCCTGTTCGACCCCATCATCGATGCCATCCGCAACCCCTTCGATCCGTGGCTGGTGGCGGCGGATTTCGGCAGTTTCGTCGAGGCTCAGCAGCAGGCTGCCGAAGCCTACCACGACGAACAACGTTGGACTCGCATGAGCATCCTCAACACTGCTGCCAGCGGCAAATTCTCCACCGACCGCACCATGCAGGAATACAATGCCGAGATCTGGAAACTGAAGCCGATACCCGCCCTACCAGTGAAATAACAAACATAACCCCACGGAGGCAAGAAAGCCCCCAGGCAATAGTAGGAGCGGGCCATGCCCGCGATGGGTTGGCAGAAAATAACTG
>JALTPW010000887.1 GCA_026999335.1 Chromatiales bacterium | reverse complement strand
CCGGGGATGGCTTCACCAACACCGACGGGGGCCAGGGCGGTGGCGTCGGCGTTGAGGCCGAGCAGGACGACACGTTCGCCTTCCCGCGGGGCGTAGTCGTGGCTGCCCTGGTAGGTGGGCAGGGCGAAGTCCAGGCCGGTGTCGCCTTCGACCTCGATACCAGCCGGTTGGACGGCATAGAGCCAGAGGGGCGTGTAGCGGGCGTCGAAGCTACGCACACTGACGGCGGTGAGCGGCTGGAATTGCAGGCGAATGGCGCCGTCGGGGCGGCCGTCGGGGAAGCTCAGGCGGCTGTCGCTGAAATCGAGGATGACTTCACCGCCATTGAGGACGGCCCGGACGCCGCTCTGTAATGGGCTGATGGCCATGTCGGGGTTGGCCAGCGCCAACTGGATGCTGGCCGGCGTGTTGCGGGTGCCGGTCTGCACATTGATCCAGCCACGGTGGCTGCCGAAGCGCGGATCTTTCAGGCCAGCGTTGACGGTGATCGGGTAGCGCCCCGAGGGAATGTTGCGCTCGGCGCTGTCGCCGTAACCGAAGCTGTAGGCGCCATCGGCATTGCTGCGGGTGCTGCGTGCCAGTGCGGGGATGGCGACCTCGATACCGGCCACCGGCTGACCCAGGTTGTCCACGACGATACCTTCGATGAAGGTGGGCCGGGGACGGATCTTGGCCTGCTGACGAACCATGTCGACGCCGTCATAGGTGACGCTGAGGTAGAGATCCGCGCCATAGCCCAGGTCGCGCTCGGGATAAAAGACGACGCCGCTGGCGTCGGGCAGCAGGGAGAGCACGCCGGGCACGGCTTGGTAGTCGCGGTTGATGTTTTGCAACACGTAGCCCCGGGCGATGAGTCCGTCGACGCCGGGAGGATCGCTGTCGATATAGCTGTAGCCGTGCACGGTTTCGTGCAGCGCCAGGCTGAGCTTGGCCAGCTCGATGGGTTTGTTGAAGAGGACGCTGACGAAGGCGTTGGCTTCGACGTTTTGGGCACCATCGGCGGGGGTGACCTTGAGCACTTGCAGGGGGACGGCGGCCGCAGCTTTGAGAATGAGATTTCGGCTGGCGCGGGCCAGGACGCTACCGTCGCGGACTTCGAGCCAGAGGGTGTAAGAACCCTCGGTGTCCGGCAGGGGAATGCTGGCACTCAGCAGTCCCTCGGCAACGGTAAGGCTGATGGCCTCCCCTTCCCGCCCTTCGAAATAGGCGATGAGCTGTTCGTTGCCGCTCAGGTTACTGACACGGGCGCTGATGTCGAGGCGCGGTGCGCTGCCATCGATGAGGATTTGCCGGTCATCTTGCGGGCTGATCCATTCGATGCCGATATTATTGAGCAGGGCCAGCAGGTAGTCTTGCTGGCTGCGGTTGCCGCCGGCGTCGATGGCGCTCACGACCACGCTCTGCGCCGCGCCGGCGGTCAATGCCAGCGGCACCTGGAAACGGTAGGTGCCGAGGGTGGCGGTGGGCGTCAGACCGACGGCCTGGTCGTTGATCAGCAGTTGCGACAGGGCCGGATCGCTCACGCTGCCGCTCAGCAGATAGGGGTTTTCGGTCACGGTGTTTTCCTGCGGAAAGGCGGCCAGACCCTCGACCTGGATCTCCGGCGGGCTGGTGTCACGCAGGTAACGCACGCGGTGGGTGCTGACTTGATCCAGGTTGTCGGTGACACTCAGGGTGAGGTCGATGGCGGTCTCACCTTCGGCAAAGCCGATGACTTCTTGCACGAGGTTGCCCGAAACCGGACTGATGGCCTCGCCATTGAGGGTGACGGTTTTCAGGCCAATGGTGGAATAGATATCCGCCGTGAACGTGAAGCTGTCGGTATTCTGTGTGGAACCGGGCTGGGGCGAGCGAATGGTGATCAGGGGCGGCTCGACCCGTTCCGGTTCGGGCTGGTAAGAGACCAGCACGGTTTTCTGGATCGATTTGCTGCCGGCCAGGGTCCAGACGGTGACCACGTTGTTGCCTTCGTTCAGGCTGATGACCGGAGACTGAAAGGTGTATTCGGTGGCGATGTCGCCCTGGCTGACGCTGGCGGCCTGGCTGTTGACGACGACCTGAGGCGGATCAATCGGCACTTCGCTGATGACCCGGCCACTGAAGACGACACTGGGCTCGGTGACGACCGCGCCATCGCGCGGGCTATCCACCCGCAGGTCGATGACCGCCGCGGCACGGCGCTCTATGTTGGCGCTGACGCTGCCACGCTGGCCGATGCTGTCCAGGACGGTGATTTGAACCGGGTTGTCACCCGGCTCCAGCGGTATTTCCGCCTGCCATGTGCCATTGAGCGGAGAGATGGCGAATTCGATGCCGGACAATCTGTCAGAGGTGAAATAGGCACGTGTGATCGGCGGATACCCCCCGTCGATCACGCCGCTCAGTACGATGGATTGCGCATCGGTGACGTGCGTGGTGCCACCGTTGATGCTGACGGACGGCGCGGGAATGACGGGGATGTCCTGGGCATTGTCGGGGTCA
>JALTPW010000886.1 GCA_026999335.1 Chromatiales bacterium | reverse complement strand
CGCCAAGAATAGATAAATAAACTTCATACAAGCGGGTTACCTTTGTCGGCTAACGCTTAATCTACCCCAAAGTGGGGCATAACTCCGCCCCGAAATCCAATGATTTATTCGCTGGTCATTCCTGGTCTCACCGAATACTCCTATAAACCTGCTAAAAAATCAATCAGTTACATTATTGCGCTTTCCTCCACGGGCGCACACCTCGTAACCCTCATCGAATATTGAACGGAGAAATAAGACATTTTGGGAGATATCATGTACAGCGCTTCCGCTACATACCTGCTAAGTTGGCAGGTATCATTTTTGCCGTTATTATTGAAAACAGATTATATTCAACAGCTTATAAAATTTTTGCGAACATTTTTCTTCTTGGAATACTTGGGCGTTCGCGGGATATTCGGTGTGGTAATACCCCAAAGTGGAGGGAGGGGGATATTCCGCTTGCAATGACCGGCTCGAAAAATACTGTATGTTGCACCAGTATCGTTTAAGGAGATATTGTCATGGATTCGACACGCTATTCTTCACCTTTTCTGTGTTCGGTTTCTAATGCTGTTTGTACGCGTCATTACAGTCGCAGTAGGGGAAATTTATATCGGCTGGGTTAAGCGCTTTATCTGTTTTCACAATAAAGAGGATGTCGAGATGCTGGTGGCTGCCTGCCGCCGTCGTTTCCATTAGCAACCAGCCCTTCGACACCACCCGTGAGCGGAAGATGCAGCGCGCTGGTACCGCCAATGCCACCCTGAATAACCGTGAAGTGAATGCCCATTGCTGCCTCAGCGATGCCGCCCTGCTGGAGCAGGCCATCGAACGGTTTGGCCTCTCCACTCGTGCCTATCGTCACCTGGATCGCCCGGTCAATTCCGTCTGAGAGTGACAGTCGATCCATCGGATGTGGTACATTCAGGGCCATTTTTCGTTTCTTTTTCACAGGCTTCATTTCCATGAAACACCTCACTGCGGATTCACCGGTCTATTTTTTTCCCCTTGCGGGCCTCCTGCTGGTATTGCTGAGCGCCTGTGGTGAAAAAGACAGTTCCAACACGAACAATCATCCGTTGGTGGAAGACAAGGTCGCCGCTTTCTTCACGGCCTTGCAAGTCGAGGACTACGACGCTGCGCTGGCCCAATACGATGAAGGTTTTTTCAAAACACAGTCGCCGCAGGCCTGGCGTGACAAACTGGAGGCCTTGCAGGCCGAAAGTGGCCCGTTGCGCGAATGGCATCTGCGCCGCAGTCAGGCTGATGCGCGTGTTTCCGGTACATTTTTTCTCCATGAATACACCAGCGTGCATGCTGGCAACAAACGCCTGCACCATCTGATGACCTTCCTGTGGTCCGTCAACGACGAAAAACTCCTGTTGTTAGGGCACAAGATCACGCCGTGGCAGGCGGGCGGAGACTAATGCGGATACTGCCTGCTATCCGCTGCTGGCCTCTGGCCCTGCTGCTGGCCAGTCTGGCGTTGCCGGTGTTAGCCGAGTATCCGGCGATACCGGTACGTGTGGCCGAGGTGGTACGGGTGACGTTGGCACCGGAACAATGGCTGGCGGCTACGGTGGTGAGCCGCCACGAGGCGGAGATTGCCGCCGAGGCGAGCGGCCGCCTGTTGTCGGTCGCCGAGATCGGCACAGAAGTGGCGTCGGGGGAGGTGCTGGCGCATATCGACGACACCTTCGCCCAATTAAAGGTCGACGAACTGACCGCCGCGGTGGCGCGCGAGGAGGCTACGTTGCAATTCCTGCACAGCGAGATGCGCCGCCTGACCCGTTTGGCCAAACAGAACAACACGGCGCAGACCCAGCTCGATGACGTGGCGTCCAGGCGGCAGGCTGCCGTCAGCGAACTGAACATTGCCCGTACCCGTTTGCAGGAGACACAGGAGCAGTTGCGTCGCCACCAGCTGCGCGCCCCCTTCTCCGGGCTGGTGGTCGAGCGGCGCAAACGCGGCGGCGAGTGGGTCGGCACCGGCGACACGCTGCTGCGACTGGTCGATACCAGGGCACTGGAGGCACAGGCCTCGGCACCTCTGGCGGCACGGCGTTTCGTGCGCCCCGATGATCGTTTGACCGTGACATCTGAGGATGGCGCCGCCAGCGGCCGAGTGCGCACCCTGGTGCCGGCAGCGGATGCCCGCTCACACCGGCTCGATCTGCGTGTGACTCTGTCGGGTGACGACTGGAGCATAGGCCAGACCCTGCGCGTGGCGATCCCCCGTGCGGTGGCGAGCGAAGTGCTGGCGGTGCCACGCGATGCCCTGCTGTTGCGCAGTCAGGGTGCGGCGGTGTTTCGCATTAATGCGGAAAGTCAGGCCGAGCGCGTGACGGTGACGCCGGGCACGGCCAGTGGCGATTTGATCGCCGTCAACGGAGACCTTCAACCCGGTGACCGGGTGGTGATCCGTGGCGGTGAACGCCTGCGACCGGGGATGGCCGTGCAGATCCTCGGTGATAGCGGTGGGAAATAGGCCGTGACTCT
>JALTPW010000885.1 GCA_026999335.1 Chromatiales bacterium | reverse complement strand
ATGGTGAGTGGATCGAGGGATTCCTCGCGTGTCAGCAACAGGTATTGCTCCAGCTCGCTACGGAAGAATTTGGCGCGCTTGGGATAGGCGAAGGCCAGAGTGCTGAGGGAGTCCAACACCCGCCAGCTGCCCTTGTGACGGCCATAGCGGGTTTCCACGCCGATGACGGCGACGATGATCTCCGGCGGTACGCCGTAGGTCTGCTCGGCGCGTTTCAGGTCGGCCTCATTTTCGTTCCAGAATTTCACGCCTTCACTGATGCGCGTCTTGGTGACGAAGATGGGGCGGTATTCATGCCAGGGCTTGCCTTCCGCCGGGCGGGTGATGGCGTCGATGATTTTCTGCTTCATGCGCACCTGTTCGAAGATGGCGTTCAGCTCGTCACGGTCGAAACCATGCTTGGTGGTCATTTCGTCGATGAATGCCTGTATTTCAGGTCGCTGGATGGGGATCTCGTCATCGAGGACAGCGGCAACAGTGGTACCGGCCGTGAGCAGGCTGGTGGCCAGTGCGATGGAGTGTAGGATGGTACGTACTGGTTGTTTTGGCATGGGATGTCGTTTGGCTCCTGGCCCGTGTCTTGGTGTCATTTTCAAATACCTGTCACAACCGCTGTAGCGGCTCCTGGGTTTCTGCTTCGGCCGTCCATTTCAGCGTTGCCATGAGCGGATGCGCAGTTCTATTTCATCATTGTCGATAACGCGACCGTTTCGTATATCCTTATTAATCCACGCTCAACCATGCGCTTGAAAACAAGCTTCTGCATGATTCCCAGTATTTTTGCTGGCGCTTGCCATCTGGGTTACTCCTGTAAGCAGTATTCACCAGAGCAACAGTTTGTGATGAGTGTGAATGGACATGAGGATACCGAAAGCCGCCATCAGGGTCACCATCGAGGTATCGCCGTAACCGATCAGAGGTTCCGTAGCAAACCGTTGGAATTCTTCCGTACCCCAGATTGACCTGAGTAAACTATACGGGACGATACTCTTCAGGACACGGGTCGATTGCGCGGTGCTGATATTACCTAGCCCATCTTTGAGGTGCACCTCACGTAAGTCTTTGATTATTCTGATTAGAAATGTAGCCTGGGTTGAGCCTGCGAAACTCCAGGGGAGGCGGCACGATAGACTCCCAGGTTTCGCTACGCTCAACCCAGGCTACTTGCTGCATATATGGGTAACTGCCCGTTGCCCAGTGAAATGAAAAAAATCATAGCAAACACCGTCTAGGACATCATCCAGCTTTTTGAACTACTGGACGAAAGTTAGCCTTTACTGACAGCAGGCCAGACACCTGCGGAGTTTCTGCAAATCCTGATGGACAAGGGTCATTACCATGGTGCCGTCACCTTTCTGGCGCATGCATTACCGATAAGCGAGGCGGTGTGGTGGGCGTGTGTTTGCGTCCGCAGTCACCTTGACGGCAGCGACGAACAATACCAACGGGCGCTCTCCTATGCAGAAATCTGGGTGCGTGAGCCCACGGAAGAAAACCGGCGTGCAGCGGAAAAGTGTGCGGAAAAAGGCAACTATGGCACCTCCGCCAGTTGGGCTGCGGCCGCCGCGTTTTGGAGTGGCGACAATATTGCCCCGGTCGATGAGCCGGCCATGGCGCCCTTGATCTTCCTGCATGCCAAAGGAGTGGAGGCAGCCATTGTCATGTCAGCAAATGTCGGCATGCCCGCGACAGAAGACGTGGCGGAGCGCTACCAAGATTATCTGCAACAGGGCCGATTAATTGCCAGCAGTGACCCTGATCCGTGGCAATAACCTTCCGCGAATGAAGAGATAACCGCGCGAGATATCGTCATCGAAGCGAAAACCCGGCCTACCAGCCCGACAGAAACAAACACAAGGAAGAAGCGCCATGGGAAAGCCTGTCGCCAGAATGACCGACATGCATGTCTGCCCCAAGAAAACAGGCAAAATCCCCCACGTCGGCGGCCCCATCGCCACCGGCTCACCCGATGTGCTCATCGGCGGCTTGCCTGCCGCACGGGTGGGCGATACGGTAGCCTGTGTGGGCCCGCCGGACAAGATAGCAACCGGTTCCTCCGCTGTCTTCATCAACGATCCGCCGCTGGAACGTGTGCTGATGATACCGTTTGAAGCGGCGGCACAGACGGTGGTGGATGCTGTAAACACGGTTATGGCGGAAGGCTTGAACGCGGCAGCGGCAGGGGGTGCGATTCTCGATGCGGTGGCGGGGAAAGTTGGAAAAGTCCTGCCGCTGGATAAAATCAAGGATACGATTAAGCATAGCCGCTCATCCAGTGAGGCGCTGGGCAAGGCCGGCATGGAACAGGCCAAGAAACGCCTGGGGTTGACGACCGACAGCCAATACACCGACCGCTACCACGGCCCGGACGATCTGGCGCGGGACGGACAGGGACGGCTGACAGAAATAGAGGCCAAGGGGAATAATAACTCAAGTTTTGGGGTTCAAAACCAGCAGGAATCTGCTCGTAACGAGTTGAATACATTTGATATTCCTCTGAAAATGCCACACAAAGTTGAACGGGGAGAATCAACAACGACCTGCATTTACCACTGAATTTGAAGCACCATTTTATAGGGTGTTTTCGTTATTATTGGCTTCTTTATATTAGCTGTACACGCGTAATCTACTGTAAATACAGTTAGTTATTAGGTTTTAGTGTGAGTGAAAATGAACCCCGAAACCTGAATAATAAAGATAGTGTGGCGGTGGCGAAAAACAAAGCAGGCCAAAAACAGAGTTCGGCCAAGAAAAATAAACGATGCGCCGAGTAAATGGTTAAAAAAACCAAAAAAATAGGTATCCCTTCCAAGCGCCAGGGTGGAGCCTATACGCAGAAAGAGATTGATTTCATCGCGCCTGACGGTGAACGCTATCACTATTTGACCCATGATTTTGACTTGGAGCCGGGTGTTATCGCCTTCCTTTATCATCGATGCTGGGATATTGAGAAATACTTTGATAACTTCAAGAACGATATGGCGAATGCCAAGGCTTGGGGGAAAAGCCGTGAATGCCTTGAGCAACAAAGCTTACTGGCCATGGTTTCGTATATTTTGATGCGGCTGTTTATCGATAAAAAATCTGCTGATCTTGGAATAACCGACGGCGATACCACACAAAAACTGAAACATCATGCCAAGGTGTCAAGCTATATTAAGAACCGCATTGGTATTGCCTATCGAGTATTTTACAGCGCATTGTCAAAGGTGACACGCCAGATGTGGCGCTTCTTGAAAAGCTGTTTTGCCCAGAAGAGCTCGCCAGTGCTTTATGAGAACCAATTTAGGTCACTTTTGGAGAGGTGCCTCTGAAATGGGCCGGATACCGATGCCAAAGAGATAGAGATTTGGACATTGTGGGAGCGACTTTAGCTGCGAAGAAGGCGGGTTTCATTCGTGGCTGAAGTCGCTCTCACAGGTTGTTTTTATTGTTTTTTGTTGCTTTTCGCGGGCATGGCTCGCTCCTACACATGGCTCTGCATGTCCGCGTCGTCATGCGCAAGCTGGTGCTTGGGCGAGGGAGATGGTATCTACTTTTTCTCTTCCATCAACTCGCGCAGATAACGAAACAGCAGGCGCGCTGAGCGCGGTGGTTTGTTGGCCAGTTTTTCCTTGCCGGCGTTGCGCACCGACTGGCGCAGGTACTGGCGGTCGACGTCCGGGTGCTGTGCCACCAGTTCTTCCAATACGTGATCGCCTTCCTCCAGCAGCCGGTCACGCCAGCGTTCGATGCGGTGCAGCTGTGCCGCCGCCTGGCGTGACTGGCCGCGCAGGGCGTCGAGTTTTTCGCGGATCGGTGCGGGATCGACGTTGCGCATCATGCGGCCGACGTATTGCAACTGGCGTTTGAGGGCACCACGGCCGTGGATACGCCGCGCCTCGACCACTGCGTCGTGCAGCGTCTCGGGCAGTTCGAATTTTTTGAACTGCTCCGGGCTCAGGTTGACCAACTCCTCGCCCAGCGCTTGCAGGGCGTGCATGTCCCGCTTCAGCTGGGACTTGCTCTTGGGCGCCTCGGCGTCTTCGACGTCGTCGTCAAAATCTGTGCTCATGACTCTTTGTCCCTGCTTGTCCCTGCGCTGCCTACAGCAGCACCTGTTCGATGCCGCCGCGCTTGATGCGCTCGACGAATTGTGTCTGCCAGTCGTCACCGAGCAGCCCGCGTGCCACTTCAACCACGATGTAGTCGGTCTCCAGTCCGGTGTCGTCGGCATAGCGCGACAGGCCCTGCACGCAGGCCGGGCAGGAGGTGAGCATTTTTACGTTGCCGTTGTTCGCCTTGGGTGTGCCGGTCAGCGCTTCGATGCCCTTTTGCAGCTCTTCCTGCTTGCGGTAGCGCAGCTGGGTGGCGATGTCCGGACGCGATACGGCGAAGGTGCCGGCCTCGCCGCAGCAGCGATCCGACAGCCGCACGTCCTTGCCCAGCAGGCTGCTGGCCACGCCGAGCGGAGCGTGGGTCTTCATGGGTTCGTGGCAGGGGGCGTGGTAAAGGTACTGCTGGCCCTCGACGCCCTCCATCTTTACACCCTTTTCCAGCAGATACTCGTGGATGTCCAGCAGCCGGCAGCCGGGGAAGATTTGCTGGAAGCGGTATTTCTGTAGCTGATCCATGCAGGTGCCGCAGGATACGATCACAGTCTTGATATCGAGATAGTTGAGTGTGTTGGCGATGCGGTGGAACAGCACCTGATTGTTTACCGAGAGCTGCTGGCCCTTCTGTTCATCACCAGTGGCCGACTGCGGATAGCCGCAGCACAGATAACCCGGTGGCAGCACGGTCTGTGCACCCGTTTCGTACAGCATCGCCAGTGTTGCCATGCCCACCTGGCTGAATAGGCGCTCGGAGCCACAGCCAGGGAAATAGAACACGGCGTCGGAATTTTCGTCGACCTTGGCCGGGTTGCGCAGGATAGGGACGTTCTTGTCGTCCTCCAGCCCCAGGGTTTGGCGCATGGTCTGCGTTGGCAGGCTGGCGGGCAGGGGTTTGCGCACGAAGTTGACCACATGCTCCTGCAGTTTTGGTTTACCCGTAGTGGCCTTGGGACGCTTGCCGTTGCCAATCAATTTGAACCGTTTGGCCAGCTGGTAGCCCAGGCGCTGGCCCTTAAAACCCCATTGCAGCAGTGCCTTGTACATCAGCTTGATGGTGCGAGGATCGCTGGCATTGAGGTAGGCCATGGAGGCGCGCGTCGCCAGACCGGTGCGCTTCTTGCCGAAGGCCTTGAGCAGTTTGCGCATGCGCACCGAGACGTCGCCGAAGTCGATGTCCACCGGGCAGGGGTTGTAACACTTATGGCACACGGTGCAGTGGTCGGCGATGTCGTTCATTTCGTCGAAGTGGCGCAGGGAGATGCCGCGCCGGGTCTGCTCCTCGTAGAGAAACGCCTCGATGATCAGGCCGGTGGCGAGGATCTTGTTGCGCGGCGAATAGAGTAGATTGGCGCGCGGGATATGGGTGCTGCACACGGGTTTGCATTTGCCGCAGCGCATGCAGTTCTTAATGTCGTCGTTGAGGGCGCCCAGTTCGGAGGCCTCGAGGATCAGTGCCTCCTGCTGCAACAGTCGTAGCGAGGGGGTGTAGGCATTATCCAGCCCGGAACCGGCCATCAATTTGCCGGGGTTGAAGTGTTGTGCGGGGTCAATTCGCTGTTTGTAACGGGCAAAAGCTTCCACTGTGGCCGGGTCGAGGAACTGCATCTTGGTGATACCGATACCGTGTTCGCCAGAGATCACGCCGCCCAGGGACTCGGCCAACGCCATGATGCGTTCGACCACTTCGTCGGCTTCTTGCAGCATCAGGTAGTCGTTGGAATGCACGGGGATATTGGTATGCACGTTGCCGTCGCCGGCATGCATGTGGGTGGCGACGAACAGGCGGCTGGCACGGATCTCTTTGTGGATGCTGTCCAGCCGTGCGCGCACGGCCTCCAGTTCGCGGCCGCCGAAGATGGCTTTGAGTGGTTTCTCCACCGCTTTGCGATAGGAAATACGCAGCTCACGGCGCTGCAGAAGGCGGAACAGGGTGTCGCTTTCGTTGATACTGCGGCGCGGTGGATCCTCCTGCGGGGTGAATACCTCGGGGTGTGCGCTGGCTGGCTCATCAAGATGTTCGAGGATACAGGCCCACTGCGCGCGGATGGCTTCCAGATGCCCACGCGCGGCAGTCTTCTTGTTGTCGAGGATCGTGGTGTTTTCTTCGCTGGGCTCGAAGTCACGCACCTGGCGATGCTCCGGCAGGTCGCTGCTGAGATAGTCCAGCACCGCGTTGATCATGCGCAGCTTGTTGCGCGTGGAGGTTTCGATATTGATGCGTTCGATGGCCTCGCTGTAATCGCCGAGGCGGCCCAGCGGAATGACCACGTCCTCGTTGATCTTGAAGGCGTTGGTGTGTGCGGCGATAGCGGCGGTGCGTGCGCGGTCGGCCCAGAAGCGGTGGCGGGCCTCGGCGCTGACGGCGATGAAGCCCTCGGCGGCGCGCGTATTGGCCATGCGCACCACGCTGGAGGCGGCTTCGGCGACGCGGTCGGCGTCGTCGCCGGCGATATCGATCAGCAGTACCATCTTCGGTTGTTCGCTGCGCGGCGCCTTGGTGCTGTAGTTGACGGCGTGCACGTAGCGCTCATCGAGATGTTCCATACCGGCCAGCTGGATGCCTTCGGCGGCGTCCAGATAATCCTTGGTCTCGACGATGGCGGGTACCGCGCGGCGCAGGTCGTCGCCGAAAAACTCCAGGCACACGGTGCGGATGTGTGCGGGCATCCTGTGCAGCACGAACACCGCCGAGGTGATTAGGCCGTCGCAGCCTTCCTTCTGTACCCCGGGCAGGCCGCCGAGGAACTTGTTGGTGACGTCCTTGCCCAGGCCTTCCTTGCGCAGCTCGCTGCCGGGGATGCGCAGGGTCTCCACGTCGCCGAATGGGGTCTTGCCATCGGCTTCGAAGCGGCGGATGCGGAATGTCGTCTCGGCCTGGTCGTGGATCTTGCCCAGATTGTGATTGATACGCTCGACTTCCAGCCAGCGACCGTCCGGGGTGACCATGCGCCACGACACCAGATTGTCCAGGGTGGTGCCCCACAGTACCGCCTTCTTGCCGCCGGCATTCATAGCGATGTTGCCGCCGATGCAGGAGGCGTCCTGCGAGGTGGGATCGACGGCGAATACGTAACCGTTGGCGTTGGCCAGGTCTGACACCCGGCGCGTGACCACGCCGGCCTCGACATGCACCGTGGGTACCTCGTGCTCGACGCCGGGTAGCTTACGCAGTTCGACGTTGCCAATGGCGTCCAGTTTTTCCGTATTGATGATGGCGCAATGTTCACGCAATGGCACGGCACCGCCGGTGTAGCCGGTGCCGCCACCACGAGGGATCAGTGACAGGCCGAGGTCGATGCATGTCTGTACCACGTGGGCCATCTCGGTCTCGCTGTCCGGGTGAACGACCACGAAGGGGTATTCGACGCGCCAGTCCGATGCGTCGGTGACGTGTGACACCCTGGCCAGTCCGCTGAAGTCG
>JALTPW010000884.1 GCA_026999335.1 Chromatiales bacterium | reverse complement strand
ACCGCCGGTAATCAGCACGACACGCCCACTCAGCGGGCCGTTGTTGGCTTCTGTGGTATCATCCACTGCTTGTCCTCCGAGACCGTTTGAGGGGCGCCTCTAAGCAACGGCTTGTGGCCTCTACACACAAGCCGTTGCTTAGAGGCGCTCCGAACACTGTAACCTACCTGCGCCAATCTTGCCCAGCATGAACATCCCCATTTCCCGAGCCACTTCCCGACACACCCTTCGGCAGGCCGGCGAGGCCTTGGTGCGCCTCCCCGAGCCGGATGAGAAGGCCCGGGCGCACAGCATGGCGCTGATCCGCTTGATTGTCGATGAGATTGCCGGTGCCGGTGGGCAAATCAGTTTTGCTCGCTATATGGCACTGGCCCTGTTCGCCCCCGGTCTGGGTTATTACAGCGCTGGCAGCCAGAAGTTCGGTGCCAGCGGCGATTTCGTGACCGCGCCGGAAATCTCACCACTGTTTTCCCGCTGTCTGGCGCGGCAGACCGCCGAGGTGCTGGAAAACCTCGGGAGTGGTGACGTGCTGGAGGTGGGGGGCGGTTCCGGTATCATGGCGGCGGATCTGCTGGCCGAGCTGGCGCTGCTGGGCAGCTTGCCCAAGCAGTATTTTCTGTTGGAGCTGAGTGCCGATCTGCGCCAGCGGCAGCGCGAAACCCTGGCACAAAAGGTGCCACATCTGCTCGCCCGGGTGCAGTGGCTGGACAGTCTTCCCGACGACGGCTTTCGTGGCGTGGTATTGGCCAATGAGCTGCTCGATGCCTTGCCGGTACACCTCTTTCGTGCCGAGGCCGAGGGTTTCACAGAGCGCTGCGTGACCTGGCAGGATGGGCGCTTCCAGTGGTGCAGTGCCGGGATTGGTGATGCGGCGCTTGCGCAAGGTCTGGCGATGTTGGGTGAAGGCTTGCCCGAGGGCTACGTGTCGGAGCTGAATCTCGCCGCTGGTGGCTGGATCGGTTCCGTCGCCACCCTGTTGCAGGCCGGCGTGGTATTATTGATCGACTACGGTTTTCCACGCCACGAGTATTACCACCCGCAGCGTGACCGTGGCACCTTGATGTGTCACTACCGCCATCGCGCCCACGATGACCCCTTTGTCTACCCCGGCCTGCAGGACATCACCGCCCATGTGGACTTTACCGCCGTCGCCGAGTGCGCGGTGGACAGCGGCCTGGATGTGCTGGGCTACAACACCCAGGGTCTGTTTTTGCTCGCCAACGGTATTACCGAACTGGCGCAGTCGGATAACGAGCGCGAACAACTGCGCCTGGCACAGCAGGTACGCACCCTGACCCTGCCGGGCGACATGGGGGAGCTATTCAAGGTGATGGCGCTGGGGCGTAATTACGATGTGCCGTTACGTGGTTTCATGTTGCAGGATTTGCGTGGCAAGTTGTGATTGTTCCATGGTAAAAGAGTGACTGGTGGGGGCGGCTTCAGCCACGATTAAAGGCCAAACCCATTCGCGGCTGAAACCGCCCCACGAAATGCAATAACAAATAAGAAAGCAAATGTAGTGCCTCATACTAAAACCTAAGTCCTACAAGTGCTCGTCTCAAGCGTCTATTTTTGCTGTACTGCGCAAGCACGATCACTTGCGGTGATCTAGGTAAAATACAGAGAGAAAGAGGGTAAATAGATGAATATGTCGGCATAGCCCGCTGAAAAAGGGAGATCCTTTTCAAGGGTTTCAACGCCGTCATTGTCTGTTTGCCGGCGTCCCTTCGAGGGGGATGAGAAGGACATCGGCGGCGTTATGTCCTTTGCAGATAGCACCGCTATCTCCGTGAGAACGCGCCTCGCCTGCCAAAAGTGGGTTTCGTACAGAAAGCGCCTGCTATCGTCTCAAGGCTCCTGTTTTTTGGTGGCGCCACTATCCCCTTCCGCTTTACCTATATCTGAAACTAGTATGAGAATCTACGTTCATAAAAGAGGAAATAATATGAACGACAGACTCAGGCAGACCCAAGACATGCTGGCCAGACATCACCGCGACGGTGAGGCCTTTGCACAAATGATGAAAGACACCTTCGACGGTCGTTTTAATGAGACCTTCTGGGAGATGTGGGAACAACATATAGAACCGGCATTGTCCGATGTACCGGTGATTCTTGATTTGGGCACTGGCCCCGGAATGTTGCTCAGGGCCCTGGCGGCGCGCTACCCAAAGGTGCGTGCCATTGGTGTGGAATGTGCCGAGTACATGCTGGAGGCAGCCATTGACCTGCCCGAGGGCTGTGAGACCATTGCCGCCGATCTCCATGATCCTCATTTTCCGCTGCAAGATAGTGTGGTCGATGCGGCGGTGGCTTCCATGGTGTTGCACGAGATGCACCAGCCGGTGCGTGCCCTGCGGGAGGTCGCCCGCTGTCTTAAAGCGGGCGGTTGCCTGTATATGTTGGACTGGGTGCGTGCACCGCTGAAGCAGTATCTCGACGATACGGCGCTGGATGTGTTTGCCACCGATACGCCGCCGGAGGCGCTGGAAGA
>JALTPW010000883.1 GCA_026999335.1 Chromatiales bacterium | reverse complement strand
GTGGAAACGCACCCCGCTACTACCACCTGCTCCTGCAAAAGGATCTGATCAGCGGTTGGAACCTGGTTCATGAAGCCGGGCGGCAGGGCTCTCCCGGGCGGGTCTCGAAAAAGCATTTCGACGAACGTGAGGCCGGCGTCGCGGCGCTGATCAATGCCCGCGACGCGCAACTCAAGCGCGGCTTTCGCGTCGTTTTTGTCAAGGGGGATTAAGGTGAATCCCAGTACACAAAAACAGCAAGCACAGACCTCTCCCTACCTGGCCTTCTACGGACTGGCGCGCGAACCCTTCGCCGCCAGCATCGAATTCGACCTGTTTTACGCCGAGCCCACCCGCGCCCAGCACCTCGACATCCTGCATCACCTGACCCAGTACAACGACGCGTTGCTACTGGTCACCGGTCCCGAGGGCAGCGGCAAAAGCACCCTGCTGCAACAATACATCGCCAAGGCCTCAGAGACCTGGGAAGTAGTGCGTGTCGAGGCCAGCGGTGGTATCGACGAGCGCAATCTGATCCAGCAGATCTATCACCAGTTGGAACTGAATTTCCGCGGCGCCACCCATCCCGAGCTACTGGAACAGCTGGAACACCACCTCGACAGCCTGCTACACAACGCTCGTCAGGGCGTACTGCTGGTGGACGACGCGCACCTGCTCACCACCACCGCGTTGCAACGGGTGCTGCAGCTGGCCTCCCTGCGAAGCTTTACCAACAAACCCCTGTTACGGGTCATCCTGTTCGGCGAGTCCAGCCTGGTGGAGAAACTGGACGATCCTCTGCTGGCGCAGTTTGCCGGCATCCCACACCGCATCATCGATCTGCCGCCCTTCGACGAAGAACACAGCACCCACTACCTCCTGCACCGTCTGTCCGCTGCCCGTTTCGTGGCCGGCGAACCCTTCACCGAGGCGGCCCTGCACACGCTGCACAAACAATCCCAAGGCTGGCCCGGACGCCTCAACAGCCTGGCCCACCAACTGCTGCTGGATTCGCTGCCCAGCAGCGAACGCCCTTCCGAACTGCCCGGCATCTCCGACCGCGACCTTTACAAACCCAAGCGGCTGATCGGCGTCAGCCTTGTCATCGTCATCCTGCTGACCTTTATCGCCTGGGATATCATCGACGGCCTGTTTGACGCATCGACCGATGCAGAGACGACGACAGTGGACATGTCGGCGGACAAACCCGCAGCCCCACCAACAACCAGCGAACGCCATCAACAGGCGTTAGCCATTCCGACGCAGAAAAACGACAACGCCCCCGTCTCAGCGCCCCGCTCCGCCAGCCTGGACGAGGCCATTACCTCTATCATCAAAAACACCGCACGCGAGCAAACCCCGAATCCACAGCCGCAGGAAAAAACCGCCCCAGAAAAAACCGCCAGCCACGAAACCGCCTCACCGGCTGCCGAAACCCTCCCTCCGGCCAAGGCTGAAACGACACAGGCGCCGCCAGCCAAAACCGCCCCTGTCGCATCAAAACCCGCCACCGACACCCCTCTCACCAAGCAATGGCAAGCCCTGCCCGACTGGCTCCCCGCCCGTGGCAACAAATGGCTATTGTCACGCGATCCGCAGCACTTCACCCTGCAACTGATCGCTGGCGAACGGCTGGATACCCTGCACAAATTCATCATCCGGCACAAACTCAAACAGCATCTCGCCTTCTATCAAACCCAGCGCAACAATAAGCCCTGGTACACACTGGTGTACGGCGAATACCCCGATAAACAACGCGCCACCGACGCCCGCAATCGACTACCTCAGGCCCTGCGCAAGCAAAAACCCTGGATTCGCCGCTTTAACGGCATCCAGCAAACCCTGAAGTAAGCCTTCGAACGCACCTAAAACCGCCCTCGCTTCGCCACCAGCAAATGACGCAAACAGCCTCCCAGGTCTCCGATTGAACCAAAACCGCCGCGCCAGTATAATGCGTGACCATTTTGGCCGCGGGAAACCCATGCAACCGGGTCAGATACTCCTGCCGACTCATTGATTTTAAAGAATAAATAATCAGCCCTCGGAATCCACGGGGCCCACGGCGAAGCTAACAGCCATGCGATCAGAATCTGTAAACAACATGAACAACAGCCAAGGCCTTTACCGCCCTGCGTTCGAGAAAGACAACTGCGGCTTCGGTCTCATTGCACAGATGGACGACCAGCCCAGCCATTGGCTGGTGGACACCGCCATCGCCGCCCTGGCCCGCCTCACCCACCGTGGCGCCGTGGCCGCCGACGGCAAGACCGGTGACGGCTGCGGCCTGTTGTTGAAAAAACCCGATAGTTTCCTGCGTCTGTGCGCCAACCAGCAGGACATCGAGCTGGGCACGCTATATGCCGTCGGCATGGTGTTCCTCAATCGCGACGATAAACTCGCCGCCAGCGCCCGCGACACCCTGGTGCGCGAACTGACCGCCGAAGGTCTGACCATCGCCGGCTGGCGCGTGGTGCCCACCGACAGCAGCGCCTGCGGCAACGAAGCCCTGAAAAGCC
>JALTPW010000882.1 GCA_026999335.1 Chromatiales bacterium | reverse complement strand
CATACAGATCGAGCTTAACGGCACTCCATGAGTGGGTGTCGAGCAGCTGGGAAAAATAATTGAGCAATTGCGCTTCGGACAAGTCATGGAGCTGATAGCCAAAATAGTCACCGATACGGCGGATGGCGCGTGCATAGGCCTCGATAGTCTTAGGTTGCAGGCCTTTCAGCTTAAGGTGTTGCAGATGAGTCTGGTAATCACGCTTGAATGTTGGGTTGTTTGGTGGTGTCATGATCATGTAACCTCACGTTGCTGGATGAGCACCCCTCGGAGCGAAGGGTGAGGTTACAGTGTAGATCTCAATCGGGGCGGGGTTGATTTTCTCCGCGTAGCGGCTTCGTCCAACAAATAGCTCCAGCGGACAATTCAAAGTGGCACTTGTTTTGCTTACGCAAAAACGTGCCCCTTTGAATTGCCGCTGAGCATGGCGTTAGGGCTACGTAACCACTATACAAGGAGAAATGAAATGAGAGAAACGGGTATATGTAATGCGATTTATACAGGGCTAATGGATTTGAAGCGTTGCGGTACTACCTTCAATCCTAATGTTGGAGCACTTATAGGAGAGTTTCATCGTACAACACATTATGGCGGAACAATAATATTGCCATCAAATAATAATAAAGGGTTTGAAACAGTTAAATATTCATCTTCTATCGCTGACATTAAGGATGGTGGTGTAACTGTAGATGATTTGTGGGATTGTACAAAAGAACATTATGGCTTAACGGCAGCCGCAGGAATTATTGGCGCTGCCAGTATCCCCATTAAAAAAATAAAATTAGGGTATTATGTCGCACCGGGATCAAGCAAATACACAAATCTCTCAAGCCATATTGGTGTTAAATTCTTTCCGAGAGCTGTCCTTCGTTCGGCCTCTACCAGTGCAAAAGTAGCTAAGACCACATTTGGAACAATTAGAGTATTTGGAATCATAGGTCGCACATTGCCCTTTGCTGCTATTGGTCTAGCTGTATATGACATTATTAGCATTGGACAATGTGTTTACAAAAAATAGCAAGGAATATTATGATGTCTGAAGCAAAAGTAACACGGGAAGCGGTTATACAGGATGTGATTGATATTTTCATAGAGACACTAGGTTTTCTAGATGAGGATGAAAAAGCATCTGTGAATGAAAATACTCACATTATAAACGATTTTAATGTTGTCGATATTGACTCAATGGCTTTTGGTATCGCATTAGTAGAGCATTTTTCAGTAAAACCTGACCTTGAAGAATGGGGACGGGCAGCCCGCATTGGTGAAGTTGCCGATTTATTTATTAAACACATGAACAAAAAGCCCTAACAAAAAAATCAAGCCAACGCAAAAAGAAGACGCGCGGCTTATTTAAGCGTTAGAGCCAAATAAATTTTAGTTAGGAGGTATAACATATGAAGCTGAAACAAATCGAAGACGAGGTTCTGTGTCTGCCAGAAAATGAAAGAGCCGAATTAGCGCAAAAAATATTAATTAGTCTTGATGTCCCATCTGAAAGCGAAATCGCTGAGGATTGGTTGGTAGAGGCTAAGCAACGGGCTCGCGAATTAGATGAAGGGATTGTACAACCCATTCCCGCAGAGGAAGTTAGACGCAAGGCACAGGCATTATTGCGGTGAGTTATGTACTTCATCCAGCCGCAGAGGCTGAGCATCTTGAATCCGTGGCCTACTAACGAGTCGGAAATAAAGAGTACATTATCTTTCTATTCATGCGATAATGTCATATATGAAATATGACGCAAGAAAATTATCCACGGAAGAACAGCATCTTCTACGGCGGCTGGCTGTACAAAGAGTGTTTGATGGTGAAGCAGCGAGTGAAGTTACACGCAGTTATGGACTTGGCGATAGAACCATTTATGGCTGGCTGAGAATCGCAAGAGAAAATGGACTAGATGCGCTTGCACCTAAGCCGAGGTCCGGTAGAGGAAGAGCGCTAAGTGACTTTGAGGCCGATGAAGTTAAGCGCTGGATACTTGGAGGCGACCCCCGTCAATACGGATTTGATTTTGGGCTATGGACTCGGCAAATCGTATCCGACCTCATCAAAGACCGGTTCAGCATTGATCTTGGTTTAACAGCTGTTGGTGATTTGCTTTATCGATTAGGGCTTAGCCCACAAAAACCGATGCGCCGCGCTTATGAAAGGGATGATGCTGAGATAAAAAAATGGAAGGAAGAGACTTATCCAAAAATCAAAAAAAGCGCCAAAAAACAAGGTGCAGAGATATTCTGGCTAGATGAGGCATCGATACGTTCAGATGACCCGTTAATGAGAACCTGGGGCTTAAAAGGTCAAACACCAACAGTAAAAACAAGTGGTCAACGCCAAGGCATTAACGCCATTTCCGCCCTATCGAACAGCGGCGGTTTTTGGTACAGAGTTTATACGGAGCGCTTTAATGCAGAAGTTTGTATCGAATGTTTGAAAGACTTGATCAGTAACCGTAAAAAACCAATCTATGTCATTACGGACGGCCATCCTGTACA
>JALTPW010000881.1 GCA_026999335.1 Chromatiales bacterium | reverse complement strand
TGCAGATCAAGGCGGCAAAACACTGCAATGGGGCTTCCATATCGAGTTTTGCCGACGCAGAAATGCGCCTTTTCACGAAGCGAACAGTGACATAACTTTCCGCATGGATCACTAGCAGCAGAGGGGGACCATTTTCGTGAACACGGGAAGCCTGCATCGGTGGGTGGTACGAAAAAGCAGGTCGTTGTTTATTGCCCCACTCGATGTTGAACTCCGAAACTTGAGATAATCGTGTAGGGTGGGCACGTTTTTTGTGCCCACGCGGTTAACTATTGATGGATGTATTGGTTGATACATCAGTATGGATTGATTATTTCAGGTCGAGGGGCAACTCAAAAGGCCTGGATTATGAGCATGACCCTCTCCTATCTTCACGGTGTGCTTATTTGATCCCCAGCTTCTTTTCCAACAGCTGGATCTTTTTGCCCATTTCCAGCGAGATCTTCGCCAGCTCCTGACGCAGATAGATATTTTCGATGTTCATTTCCAGATGGAAGGCCAAGCGTTCGAGAGTCTTACGGTCTTCATCGTCGAACATACCGTTGTTTTTGTTCAACACCTGGATGGCACCGACGACCTTTTTTGTTGTCACTCCATGCACCGGCACGCACAGGGCATTGCGGGTGATGAAACCAGTCTTTACCGCCACCACATCGTGTACACCAACCTGCTCCTGCAGGTCGGTTTCCACCACGTGTTCACCGCTGGAAATGACGCGGCCAACGATGGAATTTTTGGTGGGAACCTGTAGCTGTTTTTCGCTCATGCCGGTACCACACTGCAACCAGACCTTCTCGTCCACCGGATCAAGGATGAAAATACTGCAACGTTCCGTGTCCAGGGTGTTCGGCATGATATCGACAAAAAACTGGATCAGCTCGCGGTTACCGGCCTCTTTCCAGGCCTTCTCCATCAACTGCTGCTTGGCCTTTAGTTGCGTCAGCTTCTTCTCAAGTACTTCACGTTTCATCATCAGTCTGCCCTGATTCCTGTTATTTTTTCCTGCCGTGACCCCGTTCAACCTCGAATCCTGACCCCAGAGTGGCGATGGCGCAGGGAAATTAGCCACAATTTCTGGAGACGGAAACAATGCCTGGCCTGCATAAAGGCCATGATATCCCGGCACCGTATGGACATATCCCCTTGGGAGAATGCCACTGGCTCACGCTCTCGCCTATCCTATCGGCAGCATCGGCAATACATTCACTCCTTAATATCCATTGATTTATAAAGGTTTCTTTATAACACGCGTCAACGTTTACTCCACCGGCACCTGTCCCATCTGTGACAAGCTCAAGCGCCTGCTCGATAAATGGCGTATCCCATACAATGAGCTGCGTATCGACGGGGATAGTGAGGCACTGGAAACCATCCGCTGATGAGCAAGGTCACCCGCAGGACGAGGGATCAGCTCGCCGCCGGCCAGATGGCCGCCGTTTCGCGCAGGATACGCAGCAATTCCCGGGCCGCCGGGCCGGGTCGATCCGGGTAGGCGACGATCAGGCAAAGGGAAGCGGAATAGCGCTGCCCTTCACGCAGGGGCAGGGGCTTGAGACGACCGTCGGCCAGTGCCGGGGCAATCAGGTGATCGGGCAACCAGGCAAAACCCAGTCCGTGACAGACGGCTGACAAAGCTGTCTCCAGGCCGCTCACCGTCCAGCGCTGCTGTGCCCCCAACCAGCCCGAATCACGCTTGTGGGTACTACCGGAATCACGTACCACAACCTGGGTTTCACGGCGCAGATCGACCGCGCTCAGCGGCCGTCCCAAAGTGTGTAGCGGATGCGCCGGGTGTGCCACGGCGATGAATTCCATGTGCAGCAGAGGATCGCCAAGAAAACCCTGCGGCACCTGCCCGCCAATGGCGATATCCGCCATGCCCGTCTGCAGGGCTTCGTCCACACCGGACAGCACCATCTCTTCCAATTGCACCCGTGTACCCCGTCCCAATGGCACGAAACGCCGCAGGGCCTGCATCAGCAAAACGGTGGGAAAGGCCGTATCCACCACCAGCCGAAGCTCCACCTCCCAACCCTGCTCGAGCCGCCTTGCCTGTGATTCCAGGTGCGCTGCGTCATCGAGCAATTGCCGCGCCTGCTGCAGCAGGACAACGCCCGCCTCGGTCAAACGCGCCTTGCGACCCTCCACGCGCAGCAGGCGCACCCCCAGCTGCTCCTGCATCCGCGCCACCGCGTGGCTGACCGAAGACTGGCTGCGGTGCAGCCGTGCCGCAGCCTGGGCATAACCCCCGCAATCGACCACAGACTGCAGGGCACGCCATTGATCCAGGGTGACTCGAGTTGCCTTCATGCCCCACATCATATCGAAATAATCGATGATTACTAACAAATATATGCGCTTTTATATTTATTTTAACGAACCATAATAGGGCTCACGCAAGCTAGATACAGGAAAAATGAATGCAACAAAAACTCAGCTTGATCGGGCGCCTGCTCATCGCACAGATATTCCTGCTCGCCGGTATCAGCAAGATCGGCGGTTAT
>JALTPW010000880.1 GCA_026999335.1 Chromatiales bacterium | reverse complement strand
AGCGCCACAGGATGCGTGACACCGCAGAGCGATGTCACGAGTTCAACTTTATCTTCTAATAGCAAGTTATCTGACGGTCAGACATTTGGGTACGGTTTTCCAGTACACACTCCTTGACTCATCCGTATGGAAAATTCCAGGAAATTGAAGCTCTTCCGCGTGGCGTCCACGATGTGGGTTTTGATCTCGTTGAGACTAAGACCCCGTCGTTTTGGAATCTGCCGCAGCACTTCCAGTGACTCCTCTACGCCCCCCCTTTGCATAGCACCACACAGTCGTCCGCATAACGCACGACATGCGCTTTGTGCTTGATGTGCATCAGTCGCCCACCCGTTGCAAGGACTGCAATCTGTTATTGGCGTCCACGCGCAGCACGAACTGCCCATAGATACCATCGTGGGTCACGAAGGGACGCAGGCTTTCAGCAGGAAACTCCAGCCGCATGCCGTCGGCCAGGGTCACCACCACGCCGTGCACCAAACCCTGATAGTGGGCCAGATAACGCTCGGCGGAAATGGCGATTCGGAAGTGGTATTCACGCATGGTGCCGTGTCATTCTCCATCAGAGCCATTGTGTTACAGTGATTTTGTCCAAATTCCGTCACAAATACAAAACAGCGCTCTGCCATGATCTATTGTCCTCTGTGCACCCGGCCTCTACGCCTCATGCCCCACGATGCGGTGCAACGTCTCAGCTGTCCCGACCATGACTGCGGCTTTGTCTTCTGGGACAACCCCGTTCCAGTCGTCGTCGGCATTGTCGAGACACCACAGGGTGTGGTTCTGGCACACAATAAGGCCTGGCCGACAGGCCTGTTTTCGTTGATCAGCGGTTTTCTGGAATCCACAGAAACACCACAGGCGGCCATTGAAAGAGAAACCACCGAGGAACTGGGACTGATCACTCACAGCACAGCGCTGCTCGGCCTCTATCCACTACCGGAACAGAATCAGTTGATCATTGCCTTTCACCTGCAAGCGGACGGCACGATTACCCTAAACGAGGAACTGGATGCCTTCAAAGCCATCCCGTCCAGGCAGCTGGGCGACTACGATTTCGGCCCGCTGACACTGACCCGGCGGCTGGTTGACGACTGGCTGGCGGCATAATATGCATATCGACCCCGACAGCGGTCTGCTCGATACCGCCCACCAGTTGCCCTCACCCAATTGCGATGCGCGGCCACCGGGCTGCGATATCGACCTGCTGGTGATCCATGCCATCAGCCTGCCAACGGGTGAGTTCGGCGGGCCCTGGATCGATGACCTGTTCTGCAACCGGCTCGATGCCGACACGCATCCCGACTTTGCGGATATTTATACATTGCAGGTCTCCGCCCATGCCCTGATCCGCCGCGACGGCAGCATCACCCAGTACGTGCCCTTTCACCACCGCGCCTGGCACGCCGGCCAGTCCTGTCACGACGGTCGCCAACGCTGTAACGATTTTTCTATCGGTATCGAACTGGAGGGCTGCGATGAACAGCCTTTCGCGGCCATTCAATACACACACCTGGCCGAGCTGGCACGCAGCCTGTTCACTGCCTATCCAAATCTCAACCCGCAGCGCATCACTGGCCATAGTGACATCGCCCCTGGCCGCAAGACCGACCCCGGCCCGCACTTCGACTGGCAACGGCTGCACGGCCTGCTGGGCAGTCTTTGTGGTGAATAGAGAACAATTAATTTAGGATTATCGACGCTACCGTTTTCTGACGCCTTTTGAGGACGATCACATGTTCCTGCTCGCCATCCTGATCAGTCTTGCCCTGGAGAGACTCGTCCCGGCACTGGACAGACTGCGTGGCATACTGTGGTTCCGGCAATACGCGGACGGCCTACGCCACAAGCTGCTGCCGGAGGACAACCGCCGTGGCACCCTCACCGTGCTGCTCACGGTATTGCCGCCGGTGCTGCTGGTGGGGCTCGCACAGCATCTGCTGGATATGCAGTTGTGGCTGTTCAGTTTCGGTCTCAGTCTGGCGGTGCTGGTCTATGCCCTGGGACCGCGCGACATGGATCGGCAGGTGAAAGCCTACCTGGAGGCCCGCGCGCACGACGACGAAGAGCGGGCGCAGGTTATCCTGCATGAATTTCTGCCTTTCCCGGTACCGGACAACGAGCAGGCGCGCACCGATGTGGTCATCGACATGATTTTTGTGCTAACCCACGAGCGAGTACTGGCGGTGTTTTTTTGGTTCCTGCTGCTCGGCCCCATGGGAGCGATTTTGTACCGGCTGGTCTCCGAGCTGGTCTCCACGCCACCGGAAAACGCCAATGAAGACTACTGGCTCGCCGCCACCCGCCTGCATATGCTGCTAGCCTGGCTGCCGGCGCACCTGTCGGCGCTCAGCTTCGCCGTCATGGGCAGCTTTATGCACGCCCTGCAGGTCTGGCATGAAACCTCGTTGCGGGATATGTCACGGGTGCCGGTGGTCTGTCACCAGTACATCATCCGCACCGGACGGGCCGCTCTACAGCTCGAGCAGATCGACGGTAATCAGGCCATTGAAGAGACCCTGAGCCTGTGCCACCGCAGCCTGATTGCCTGGATAACGATTCTTGCCCTGCTGACCCTCTCCGGGCTGGTGTTGTAATCAGCGCCCCCTACGGGGAAGCGGGAAAAACCACGCCGAAACGGGCCGCTTGCCCATTGCTGGGATCAACCAGCAGATAATGAGCGCCGAGCCCCCGATCCACCACCGCCTCACCAAGGGTCACGACAAAACCGAGCTGCATGCCGCCAGCCAACCAGCCGTCGTTGAGCAGGGCAGGGTCGCTGATGGCCAGCAACTCGGCGCCACCGTTCTCCAGCACGAAGCCCTGCAGGGGAATGGGACGGTTGGAGGTATTGAACAGGAAGAAGCCAAAACGCGCCCCGGCCTGCACCACGCCGTCAATACGCTCGGCATCGGCAAACGCCGCAGGGATGATCACCGCCAGCGGCTGCTCACCGGCGTAGAGCAGCCCGCGCCCCACCACCTCGCTGCCCACCACCTGTGCCTCAATCAGCAGCAGGCCACTGGCCGTGGTGGTGAAATCAAAACCGGCCTCGCCACCGCTGGTGCTCACGGTGGTGCTGAACAACACCTGTCCGTCCTGGCTCACACTCACCGCCACCAGGGCGCCGTCAGCCACCATTGCCGTGGCGCCCGCCGCCCGCAGACGCAAGATAATGCGCGAACTGTCGAGCCCGTCATTGCGCAATACATTGGGGCCGGGCAACACCACCAGCGACACTGGGCGCTGTGGTTCAAAAGTGATATCCAGCAACTGCTCGGCGCTCAGTCCGGCGAACTCGGCGCGGATGTGCACATTGCCGCCACGATCACTGGCCGCCACCACCCAACCGCGACTGTCCACTGTGTTGCCCACACTGGCCAGCGTCGGATCGCTGCTGGACCAGACCACGTCACTGTCCAGCGACTGACTGCTACCATCGGAAAAATCGGCAACGGCGCTCAGGCGCACGCTTTCACCACTGGCCAGCGCCGTAACCGGGGCCGTGATGCGCAACCCGGTCGGGGTTGCGCCGGTCACTTCCACATCCAAGACCCGCTCAAGCCCGCCGAAGCGCGCCGTCAACTGCGCAAAACCCACCACCCCGGCACGCGCCCGAAACGGATCACCATTGCTGACGCTGAGCACCGTCGGATTCGCAGAGGCCCATATCGCCTGTGCCGTGACATCGCGGCGACTGCCATCGGAATACACCGCCACGGCACTGAAACCCATTGCAGTACCACTGGCCAAACGGGGGCTGAGCGGGGTGATCTCCAGATCCGTCAGGGTGGCGGCGCTCACCCGCACAGGGATACTGCCTGTCACCTCGTCCAGACTGGCACTGATGCGCGCGCCACCCGACTGCAAGGCCAACAGTTCACCCGCTTTGTCGATGTGCGCGATATCCACCTGCGCCGACTCCCAGCGCACTGCCGCACCGAGCAGCTGGGTGGAACCGTCGGAAAAACCACCCACGGCACGCAGCATGAGACGCTCGCCGCTGGCCAGACTGATCTCCGCCGGCTCGATGGTGATGACCTCGAGACGCGCCGCAGTAACGCTCAATGGCGTGCTGGCCGAGATTCCGCCGAGCTGGACACGGATACGCGTCTCACCAACCGCCAATCCTTGCACCTGCCCGGCCTGACCGTCGGCATTGGCGACGGCGGCAATGGCCGGCTCATCGCTGGACCAGGTCACCTGGTCGCTCAGTATTTTCAGGGAAGCGTCGGAATAACGCCCCAGGGCCTGCATCCGTAGACTCGTGCCAACGGCCAGACGTGGCGCCATCGGCTCCAGTTCCAGTGTTTGCAGGCTGGCGGCACTGACAATCAACGTGGCCTGTGCCTCAATCCCATTCAGAGTGGCGCCAACCGTGACGCTACCGGCAGCCAGCGCTGTGGCCAAGCCCTCACTACCGACGGCATTGGCGATGGCCAAGCGAGCATCATCGCTGCTACGCCAGATGACCTGCGCAGTAAGATCGCGCAGACTACCGTCACTGAAGTGACCCAGGGCCCGCAGCGGGCGACTGAGACCGGTCGGCAGATCCGCAGCGCCTAGATCCAGTTCCAGGCGGCTCAACACGGCATCGGTGACGCGCACCGGCACCTCGATACTCAACCCACCCACATCGGCACGCAAAATGGCGTCACCGCTGGCATGACCCCGTAACAGGTCGCCCTCCAAGCTGGCGACGGTCGGTGTGTCGATCTGCCAGCGGGCCTGGGCGCTGAGATTCTGCTGACTGCCGTCGCTGTAGAAACCGTCGATACGCAGCATGACGTCGCTGCCGGCGGGCAGTTCAACACTGGCGGGGGTGGCACGCAGGGTGGTGAGATTGGCATCGCTGACGGTGACATCGATCTGCACACTGAAGCCACCGAAACCGGCCTGCAAAACACCGCTGCCGACCGTCAGCGCGGTCAAACGACCAGCGGCGGAAATACTAAAAAGAGCGGAATCGAGGGATGTCCAGACAACCTGATCATCCAGCGCCTGACGGCTGCCATCACTGAACAAGCCAAAGACATTGAGCGGGTATTGTGTACCCTTGGCCAGACGCAGCCCGGTGGGTTCGATATCGAGGCGCTGCAGGGTAGCCGCCGTAACTTCGATGGATGCCTCGGCATCGCGCCCATCAAAACTGGCACGGATGTGGGTACGCGCAGCCGACAGGGCATGAATACGGCCATTCGCGGCCACGCTGAGCACCGTCGCATCATCGCTGCGCCAGACCACCCTGTCGCTGAGATCGCGCCGGCTACCGTCGCTGTACAGGCCGGTGGCATGGAGGTTCAGTTCGGTGCCAACGGCCAGGCTGGTGGACGCCGGGCTGAGTTCAAGGCGTTGCAGACTCGCTTGTCCGCCGCCCGGGGCTGGCGCCGGTGTATTCGAGCCGCCACAAGCGGCAAGCAACAACAGACACAAAACGGCAAGCAGCCGATAAAAGCAGCACCGGGAATGGTACTGATCGCTGGTGTTTTCCACGCCCTGCCCTCACTGTCGAGACGGATAATCGATCCGGACGGCACTGACTGACGCCGAAAAGACTGTCATTCCGGGCGGAACGAAGTAAAAACCCGAAATTCAGTGAGCTTGAAGCAGCGTACATTCTGGGTTCCCGCCTGGGCGGGAATGACGGTATTTCAAGTCTTTTACAGCTCAAGTCATGCCATTCGGAACCGGCTCCCTACAGGCACACATCGACGATGACGCGAAATATGCCCGGTTCCTGTCAGTTTATAGCGGCTCACCAGGGCTTTCCTTGATCCCAACCGGGGAATTAACGGACTGTCATTCGGGCATTTGCGTGGAAGAGGGGCTGTTACTGCTGCACGACGATAGCGGCATGAAATACCACGTCGGGGGCGGTAGCGACGGCGACATCCTCCACCACCGCCAACTCAATGCGGGTATGTTTGGCCAGGCGCAGGCTGCCACCCACGCTGAGCTGCAGGGAATCACTGCCCAGCTGGGTCAATTCGCTGTCTCGATAGATAGCGCCATTGAAATCCAATTGCACCTTCAGTGACAGCCGCGGCAGCACCCAGGCACCCGCACCCAGGCTGCCAAACAGGGCACTGCTGCGCTGCCGTTCGGGTAGCACGTCACCCCTGCTCATCAGTAGCACGCCCAGGCCACCAAACAGCGAGGCCGATGGCCCCAATCCATAACCGCCATAGCCGCCATTCAACCACAAGGCCAGATCCGTGCCACCACTGCCGTGCAGCTGTTCGCTGTCGCCGGTGGGGAGTTTCAGACTGGCGCGCAGGGTGAAGGCGGTGTCGTCATCCGCGCCCGGACGCCGCAACTGCCAGCCACCGGTGAGGCGGACATCGCCCACACCATCGCCTTCCAGTGTCTGACTGACCAGCGCCTGACCATCACGCACATACTGGTAATTCAGCACGTCATTGGGCACTTCCGTCCGCCCACCTTGCGACATGCCGAAGGTATTGTGCCAACGACGGATAAAGCCATCCAGCACGCCCCCGCTGTGCGACACATAGGGGATCTGTATCCCCCATTCGAGATTGCGCCCGCCGTGGCCGGTGAAGGCCAGGGTCAGGCGCATGGTCTCACCATCGAGGACGAGGGATTCCGTGCCTGACCGGCCGACGGTGAAATTGCTGGCAAGATCCGCCTGCAGGCGGTAACGCTGCTCACCCGGGTCGAGAATACGCGCCGCTTCGATGGCCGGCAGGCCATGGAGCTGCACCAGCGGGCTCTGGTTGAAGGTAAAGAAGGGCGTTACCGGGCGTGCCTGTGCAGCCAACGACAGCAGCAGGAAGGTGCTGAGAACAATAGAATTGAAGAATTTCATATGTCTGTCACACCCCATGGCAGGGCGAATTTCCTGGATCAGTTTTCCTGCAACCATTGCCGCGCGCGGGCACAGGCGGCGCGCACCTGCAGCGGCGCGGTGCCACCGATGTGATTGCGCGCCGCCACCGAGCCTTCAAGGGTCAGCACATCGAACACGTCGGCATCGATATGGTCGGAAAACACTTGCAACTGTGTCAACGTCATGTCGGCCAGATCGAGTCCCTCTTTTACCCCCAGGGCCACGGCCTTGCCCACCACCTCGTGGGCATCGCGGAAGGGCACGCCCTTGCGCACCAGGTAGTCGGCCAGGTCGGTGGCAGTGGAGAAACCGCAACGCGCCGCCTCGCGCATGCTGTCGCGCCTGGGCGTGATGGCGGGAATCATGTCGGCGAATACGCGCAGGCAAGCACGCAGGGTGTCGACGGTGTCGAACAGTGGCTCTTTGTCCTCCTGATTGTCCTTATTATAGGCCAACGGTTGGCCCTTCATCAGGGTCAGCAGGGCGACCAGGTGACCGTTGACGCGGCCGGTCTTACCACGAATCAACTCCGGCACATCCGGGTTCTTTTTCTGCGGCATGATGCTAGAGCCGGTGCAGAAACTGTCACCCAGCTCGATGAAGTTAAACTGCGCCGAGGCCCAGATCACCAGCTCCTCGGAAAAACGTGACAGATGCATCATCAACAACGCGGCATCGGCGACGAATTCGATGGCGAAATCGCGGTC
>JALTPW010000879.1 GCA_026999335.1 Chromatiales bacterium | reverse complement strand
CTGGATTCGATTGCGGATCTGCGTGTTATCCGGAAGCAGATTGTCGAAGTAGTTATAAACAATCTCTCCACTATAGCCTCGGTGCTGCAAAGGCATGGAAAGCGAAACAGGACGCGCCCCACCCGTGGCAAGCCATTCAGATGTATAAGCAAATGTCAGCGCCCCCGAGACACCTTTCGCAAGATCACCGACATGGATGCCGTTCATCCACACAGCCAGCGTTTTACCCTTGCTCACCACGGCTCAGACCACTCCTTTGTTTTTTCATCGACTGAAGCGGATTGCCCCTTGGGTACAATATGCATTTCCAGGTCGAGTGCCGCGAGAAGACGAAACACAGTCTCCAAACGCACGTTGTCCGGTTTGAGTTCAAACTTGGAGACCGTGTCCTGGCGCACGGCAATCTCTTCAGCGACGGTCACTTGCGACACGCCGTGTAATTTACGCTGATCTCGGTAATACTGAGCCAAGTCAGTAGGTGAATGAATAAGCATAAGTCCCCCTATGTATTACCGCTCCTAAGAAATACACGACTAAGCGCGCATAAAAAAGAATACACGCCAATCCGTGTAAGCACAAGAATACCTGCTAGTCCGCGTATTAGTAGGGGTGTTTTTAGAAAAACTGAATTGAATCTACCGAGTGTCAGGGGCTGAGGGCGATAAGGAAATCCTTGATTGTGGGCGTCGACAAGCCAACCCCTTATAATGCATCAGGCGTACCCACCCTCAGCGATCCGGCTGAGCTCTTCAAGGACCGCTTCAGCCATACCTCTGTTGACCAGGTCTTCTGCGGTCAGGTCGCCGAAGTTGGGTAAGGGTTCCGAGCGATACCACGCATAGGCCTGCATCGAGGTGCCACACCAAGGCAGCACCCGGTTGAGGATCAGGACGATATCGCGCAACCGCTGCTATGTGGCTTTTGAGCGAAAGCGGCTTTGTTTTGACACAGTGTCGGGGGAAAGGCCGGAGAATGCGGCAACTTCTTTCACCGTGGTATGGAACTCATCTGCCAATGCACGAGGGCTAACGAATCCAGACTCATCAATTAAATCTGTGGTTAATGCGCTCATGCGCCACTCCAATGCCGTAAGTTACGAAATTATCTGGCACCCCACCACACACCTTGTGTGATCTGTATTGGACTACACACCAGATCAAAGGCTTTACAGATAATTTACCAAAATCTTCTTTGCCCAATCGGGTAGTGGTTGTTTTTCTATTTTCAGCTCACCACGATTTACTAATGCAACAGGAGTAAAAGGCTCATCATGTGACGAGTTATCATAAAACTGAGCAAAATCCACTAGCGCTAACGCATCACTCACATACTGCATGGTTCTTGGTATGCGTGAAATGATTTTCTCGCTGGGTACCGTATGCCCGCCTTCAGCAACTCGCTGAGCCACGCGCGCCAGGTTTAACTGGTCATTTTGCAAATGGATATAAACCAGAACGATTTCATAGCCTGCAGACTTTGCGCTCGCTAAAAAATCAATTTTTGAGGGATGAGAAAAGACCGTTTCGAAACAAAAGCTGGTGCCTGTACGCAGTAAATCCAGGCGTAGCCTTTCGGCTAGTTTTGCCGCCTTATAACTGGCCGCTTCAGGTTGTTCGGCATCCAATTCTTTTGCCAAAATATCAGCATTAATAAAGGGCAAACCGGTTGATGCCAAAAACTGCTGATAAAAGGTCGATTTACCTGAGCCATTTCCGCCAGCCAGCAACCAGAGCTGTTTACCGTTACTCATTCGACAACAAACACACCATTTTCAAAACGGCCCGTTTGGCGTTGCCCATCAGGCGTGACCCTATCTAATAAACCGGCCGTCGTTAAGCTTGCTTCATAATAAGTTCGGCCCCGGGTTATTTGTTGCCCTAATTGACCGCCTAAACGCGCTTTCTCGACAGCCGCAAATATTTGCGCAGGATCAACGCGCTCAGGGGCTACAACCGCAACTCGCACCTCGGCTATGCCCTGCATTAATGCCAACATATCCGTTGGTGATACGGAATGCGCGACCCGCTTACCAAGCTCAGCCCAAAATTCCACTTGCTTGGCCGCCGAGCGATTCATCAGTGAACCCTCTGCTTCTGCATCCTGAAACAAGCCATCTTTAACTCTTAAGGGGGTAGACATAATCGGCACCTTGTAACAATTAAATACAAGTGTAGCATATTGATACACTTGTATTTTATCTGATTCGGTGGGTGTAGCCGTAGCCCAGCCCTACAATAATTTGGATTGGGCCGGAATAGCATTAAGACGAGCCATATTACTTTTATTTATCAATAGCTTGCCAGGCCCCCAGACCCAATCAATAAGGAAGAAAATGGTGGCTGTGCCCTGATTCGACCAATCTGCCTGGAGCAGATCGGGACGCACAGCGTGCGCCCGAAGGATGAGCGCCAGGGATGGCGCGAATCCACAGGGGGGGGGGTAGGCCTGATAATCACCGACTTCAAAAAACACCGGTTCACGGCTGTGGCCTCGTTGTACTATGTGGATTG
>JALTPW010000878.1 GCA_026999335.1 Chromatiales bacterium | reverse complement strand
GGTGAAGACAATGGTGGGCTGGTCCTCCAAAGATCACTTAAAGGAAGCCAGAGCGTATCATCAAAAAGTGGAAACGCTGGAACAGAAGATCCAAAACTTGAATGACCGGATCGACCGATTTAACAAAAAGCCCTATTTGGACACCAAGGGTTTCAAACGGGCAAGCTTGAAACGGATCAAAGGAAATCTCGTGCAGGATCTTCGTGAAGCCACGCTGAAGACCGCATGGCATAAGGATCAAGCGGAAAAATTGATGCTTTCGGAGTCAGAGCACCACAACTCGCAGCAAACTTCCTAACTCCTCATTGCCCCCACCAAACGTGAAGCGGGTCGCCTTTGAATGAAAAGCGGCCCGCTTCAACATCGACGTTTCAACAAGTTGATCAAAAGAACAGTTCTTAAAAGGTTCCTAACTCTGAGGGCTCCCCACAAAATTTATCCTTTCATTGCTGTGAGCCAGGTGGAGGCGGAGTTGTGCGAGAGCCTGGGAAAGATCGCGTATCGTTTGGTCGAATTGGGATCAGTCGAATTGGGTAGAGTAGAGCACTGGCCCTGACCTGGAGCTGCTCTCGAACGTTTCGACGCACGCGCCTACTTCGGACCACAGCAGTTAGGGGTGACCAACGCCCCCTCATCAAACCGTGCGTACGGTTTTCCCGTACACGGCTTTCCGATGTTCTTCATGCCAGGGCGTGCGCCGAGCGCCAGCCCGCCACCGTGGGAACCTTGTATAACCCGTAGCGCTCGTAAAGATCAGCCTGCGGGAACCGGCGGAAGCCGGTGCCTCGGGCCTTGATCTTATGGCGTTTCCTCAAGTGGGTTCGCAACCGGTCTTCCGCATGAGTTCTGACCTTGCTCATCCCCAGACTTGAGTTCCGATAGTGGAAATAATTCGCCCACCCTCTCAGGCTGCGATTGACATTTTCCACGATAGCACTCAAAGGAATGGGAGTCAGTTCCCGTTGTGTCAGTGCCGTCAGCTTCGCCTTGATTTTCTTCAGCGATGTGCCTGCCGGTCGAACATTCGGGTACGGCTTGCCCGTCTTCGCCCCTCGACTCATCTGAATCGTAAACCCCAAGAAGTCGAAGCTCGCTTGGGTGGCGTCCACGATCGACGTCTTGGCCTCGTTCAGACTGAGGCCCAGTCGTTTCAGGACGTGGCGCACCACTATCAGCGGGTCCGCGACATCTTTGCGGCACAGCACGACAAAGTCGTCTGCGTAGCGCACAAGGTGCGCGTGCAGCTTGGCTTTGAGGTGCCGCCGTTGCCATGTCCGATCCAGAATGTGCAGGTAGCAGTTAGCCAGCAGCGGGGAAATCACCCCGCCTTGCGGGGTCCCCGTGCGGTTGGCTTTGCCGCCCCCTACGCTCTTCCGGATGCCGTCCGCGTCCTCGCCGATCACCGGGGCCTTGAGCCATTGCTTGATGAGGCGCAGGATGCCCCCATCCACAATGCGCTCAGCAACCACGGCTAGCAGTTTGGCGTGCGGGATACTGTCGAAGTAGTTCGACAGGTCGGCGTCGATGACTTGGGTGTACCCGGCCCAGAGCGTGTTGGCGATGTCGTCCACGGCATCGTGGGCCGATTTCTTGGGCCGAAATCCGTACGAGTGCGCACAGAAATCGGCTTCAAAGATCGGCTCGATGATGAGCTTCACCGCCATTTGCACGACCCGGTCTCGCACCGTCGGAATCCCCAGCGGGCGCAGCTTGCCGTCCGGTTTGGGAATCATGACGCGCCGGACCGGTTGGGCTCGGTAGGTCTTCTCTTTCAGATGACGGGCCAGTTCCCGCAGAAACGTGTCTACCCCGATTCCACTCTCTATGGCCTCGAAGCTAACCCCATCCACACCGGGGCTGCCTCGATTGGCTCGGACAAGCCGCCAGGCATGAGTGAGGACATCAGCCCGGCTGAGCTTGTCGTAGAGGGCGTAAAAGCGATAGGCCGGTTCTTGCTTGGCCTTGGCATAGAGCTTCCTCTGTAGCGTCCTGATCGTCGTCGGGGTTGATAGCGCCATGGCAATCCCCTGATCCTCCACTCGTTGAAAACGTGAACAAAGTAGGGTCCCTTCCCTCAGGCCGGGTTCTGTTGTCCCAAGCCCTCCAACAGTACTATGAACCCCTCCGACTCCCCCCGACAGCCCTCGGCGATTTCGGTCTCCCTTATACACCTTGGTTGCTGGTTCTGCCCCAGCACTGCCGTGGGCCTCCCGTCCTGCACGGTGTCTCTTCCGCCACATGCCGCCCCTGCTACCCCGGAAGATCCTGAGGGTGGGTGTTCGTTCGAATCCCTCAGACAGCGGCCTTCCCCTTCTGACCACAGGGTCGGCATCTCCAGTTCATTGACGAGGCTACGTCTAGGTTCACGTTCGTTACGGCCTGCAGCTTTGCCCATGGGAAACTTCAACCCCGGATTACTCCGACGCGGCTTCCCGGTACTAGAAAGGTGTACGAACAACTCCTTTCGCGGGACTTTAACCCGCTAGACACACCACCGATAACGGCATGCGGTC
>JALTPW010000877.1 GCA_026999335.1 Chromatiales bacterium | reverse complement strand
ATGCTGGTGGATGACGCGGTAGTGGTGGTCGAGGCCATCTATTATCGCTTGCAGCGCGGCGCCCAGGCGCTGGATGCCGCGATTGACGCCCTGCGTGAGGTGTTCAAGCCCGTCACCTCCTCGGTATTGACCACCATGGCGGCCTTCCTGCCACTGATGCTCATGCCGGGGCTGGTGGGTGACTTCATGTTCATCATCCCCTTCGTCGTCTCGGTCGCGCTGGCCATCAGCCTCATCGAGGCCTTCTGGATGCTGCCGGTACACATCAGCGCCGCCCGCGTCAATTTTAAAAAAACCTCCCGCCTGCAGGCCCTGCGCGTGCGCTTCACCCACTGGGTACGCATCACCTACTGCCGCCTGCTGATCCGTGTACTGCGTTATCCCAAGCGCTCACTGGGTATCCTCGGCCTGCTGCTGGTGGCGGCGCTGGGCCTGCTCGCCAGCGGCCAGGTACGGATACAGTTCTTCGCCTTCGATCCCTCACGGCTGTTCTACGTCAATGTGCAGATGCCGCCCGGCACCCCCCTTGAAACAACCATGGACACCCTGCTCGAGATCGAGGGCAAGGCGCGCGAACACCTCGAAGACAACGATACGCGCGGCATCATTTCCGTGGCCGGACAGATGTTCACGGAAATGTCGCCCTATTTTGGTGATCAGTACGGCCAGATCGCCTTCAGCCTCAACCCGGATCACAACCAGACACGCAGCATCGACGAGATCATCGACGCCATGCGCGCCGATGTGATGGCCGTGACAGGGCCAAACCGTGTCAACTTCTTTGTCATCAAACCCGGCCCACCCACCTCCAGCCCCATCAACGTCAAGATACGCGGCGACAATTTTAACGAACTGCGCGCCGCCACCGACGCCCTGTGGCGCGAGCTGGAGGCCATGCCCGCTGTACATGACATCCGCGACGACGACAGCAAAGGCAAGCCCGAGCTGCGCCTGCACCTCAACACCGATGCCCTGCAACGCACCGGCCTGCGCACCAGCGATGTCATGCGCGACATCCGCCTGCTGTTCGATGGCGAGGTGGTCGCCAGCATGCAGGATCAGGGCGAAAAGGTAGAAGTACGGGTGCGCGCCCAGCCGCTCACCGTCGACAGCATCGACGAGGCGCTGCGCCAACCCATCGCCCTGCCCGAGGGCACCGCACAACAGGCTCGCGAAATCCCGTTAGGCGAACTGGTGCACGTCAGCAGTGGCGCCGGCAAGGCCTATATCCGCCACTACAATTTCCGCCGCACCATCACCCTGCAGGCGGAGTTGGATCAGACACAGATAGACACAGTCACTGTCAATCAGCAGATACAGGAAAAATGGCAGACCCTGCACACACAGTACCCGGGCGTGGATCTGGAATTTTCCGGTCAACTAGACGATATTCAGGAAAGCCTCGACGCCATGGCCTCGCTGTTCCTGTTCGGCGTCGGCCTTATCTACCTGATCCTCGGTAGCCAGTTCCGCAGTTACTGGCAGCCCTTCATGATCCTTGCCACCGTACCACTGGCCTTCATCGGTGTGGTGTTCGGCCTCGCCGTCACCAATAACCCGTTGAGTCTGTACACCCTGTACGGCGTAGTGGCTCTGGCCGGTATCGCGGTGAACGCCGCCATCGTCATGATCGACGCCGCCAACACCCGCCTCGCCGCCGGCATGAGCGTGCTGCATGCCATCGTCTATGCCGCGCGACGGCGCGTGATCCCCATTATTATCACCTCACTGACCACCATCGCCGGGCTGTTCTCACTGGCCACCGGACTGGCCGGCAAATCACTGGTGTGGGGACCAGTGGCCTCCGCCATCGTCTGGGGACTGGCCTTTTCCACCGTGCTGACACTTTTTGTCATCCCCCTGCTCTACCGCACCTTCATGAGACAGGCACGCAGCCCGACGGAGAGTACATAGACATGAAACCCGACAATCTTTTCGCTTTAATCATTGGCAAACTCGAGCGGCTTTCGCTAACGTCGGCACTCAACATCCAGCAAATAATCGTATAACACGGAGGCTCTAACTAAACCTACTAAAGTAGGTAGGTTAGCGCATTCGCTGCTGATGACTAAAGTCATCAACCTCGCACCGTCATCAACGCGCATGAGTCAACACATTAAAATCAACGTCACCGTCTAAAGACGGTGGTTTTAAGCCCATTAATGGAAACTCAACACCCACCCGCTAAAGCGGGTGGGTTAGTCTTACGGACTGAAAGTCCGGATACGGGCCGGTTCGTTTTTTAAACCCACGCCTGCCAGTATTCCCAGAAATCCATGTAGGATGTGGTGAGTTCCACGAACCGCATCGCTCAAACACCTGTCATCACCCGCGCCCAGAACGTGATAACGCCAACGATGCGGTTCGCTACCGCTCACCAGCATCCTACAGTGACAACCGAAACAACTTGCTGTCATACGCACCTTCAACAACCCATACAACAAGCAGCACGGATAAATCTAACCGCCTGAAGGCGGTGGTTTTAACCTTCAATCGAGACGAATAAAAAAAGCGG
>JALTPW010000876.1 GCA_026999335.1 Chromatiales bacterium | reverse complement strand
CCCCTAGTGTGGACAATAAAATATTGTCTTTCTCCGTGTCCTCTGCACCTCTGTGGCAAAGGTCTTTTATGGCCGGCCGGGGTAAAATCGCGGGCATGGCCCGCTCCTACGCGCCCTTCCCCTCCAGCGGCGGCATGATATCGTGGAACCCCCGGATGGCGGTGAACTCGCCCACGTCCTTGTCCCGCGCCCGGCTGTCCGGCCGGTGCACACACAGCAGCTGACCGATGCCGGCCTCCTGTGCCGAACGCAGCACCGGCAGGCTGTCGTCGACCAGCAGCGTCATCTCGGGCGCGAAGGGTTCTGCGGTCTTCAGCAATCCCCAGAACTGCGGGTCTTCCTTGGGCCGGCCAAAATCATGCGCGCAAAAAACCGCATCGAGGTGCCCCGCCAGCCGGGTGCGATCCATCTTCAATTGCAAACTCTTCATGTGTGCATTGGTCACCAGCACCGTGCGACGGCCTGAATCCCGCACCGCATCGAGAAAGACCACCACATTGGGGTGCACGGCAATCAGGTGATCCACCTCCTGCTTCAGCGCCGCGACATCCATGCCCAGCTCATTACTCCAGTAATCCAGACAGTACCAATCCATGGTGCCCTCGACCTGTTTATAACGCAGCAGCAGTTCACTGCGCGCCGCCTCCAGACTGGTTTCGCGTAATTCAGCATAACGCCGAGGCATATGTTCCTGCCAGAAATGGTTGTCGAAATGCAGATCCAGCAGGGTACCGTCCATGTCCAGCAGCACGGTATCGATGCGTGTCCAGTCGATCATTTCAGCTCTCCCGCCAGGCCGAAATCACCACATCGTGTCGCTCCAAACGTCCCTCGCCACTGAAGGCCTCCTTGGGCAACGGATTCTGGTGTGCTAGCTTGAAATCCTCGCTGCCAACCCAGTGGTTGAAGGCAGCCTCGTCCTCCCAGGTAGTTAACACCACGTAGGGACTGTCTTCGTCGGCAGGGCGCAGAATATCCATGCGCACAAAGCCCGGTTGCTTGTCCACCTGCCCCACACGGTCTCGAAAACGCGCCTCGAACCGCTCTTCCCAGCCACTGGCGACCGGCACCCGATTGGCAACCACGTACATTGTTGTTTTTCTCCTATTTTGCGGCAACATGTCCCGAAAAGCGGGCGATCTATCCCATCACCCATAAGCGAAGATAACCTGAAAACAGGCGGAATTCGACCGTAGGGTTACCCCACGATACGTATCAAGCCTGTTACCGGGCGTCGATATTTCTTACAGGGCCTGGATCACCCTGATCGGCCGCCAACCCCCGCCATATCAAGGCGCACGGGATAAATCCGAGAAATCTACAGGAAAACCCCCGAACCTATCAATAAATGCCCGTCGATAAACCTTACAATAACCCCTGCCTCCAACTCAGCCCCCACCAAGAACACATCTAATATATTGTTAATTAAGGAAAATAAATATCAGGCATGATTTATGCTTAAGTCACGTTAACGTAACGCTATACGGAATTACCCGCATTAATCACCCACCTACCGAGTTGTAGAGGTATATCGTGAAATACTCCAAGCTATATTGCAGCACCGTTCTTACCAGCCTTCTTATCCTTCCCGCAGCCCATGCCGCCCCGATCATCATCGACGGCAGCCTGAGCGACTGGGGCATCAGCGTCGCCGACGGCACCGCTGCACAGCCCGTCGGTACCGATTACAGCGGCCTGCGCAGTGATCTCGCCGGCTCCATGATCGAGGATACTGACGACACCACCAATAACCTGTTCCTCGGTCCCAACTCCGGCGGCCAGAACTACGACGGCGAATTCATGGGTGTCATGACCCAGGGCTCTACCCTGTACCTGTCCATTCTTACTGGCCAACGCCCGGACAACGGTTTTTCCGGCAGCAAGGGCCTGTATTCTCCGGGTGACATCCGCATCGAAACCAGCATGGGCACCTTCGGCATCGAAGTGGGCGGCGGCGCCGTATCCGGTGCCGGCAATGCGCTCACCGAGGGCGCCACCGGCACCACCTATGCAGTCAACAGCAACGGCTATACCACCGGCAGCAGCGACACCGCCGCCGCGCAGACCGTGGGCTCCGTGTGGAGAGACGTGGACTGGATCCTCGATCCCCTTGCCCCCCAGCAGCCGGTGCAGTTCGAGATCAATGGCGGCAGCAGCCAAGTGGGCGAAGCCGACTTCATCTTCACTCGCGACAGTGTCACTGCCGAGCACGCCATCATCGAACTGGCCCTGGATATCAGCGTTTTTGGTGGCGCCACCCTGCAGGAATTCTACTGGCTGCCCTCCTGCGGTAACGATGAGCTGCACGTCAGCACCGACATCACCAGCGTACCCGAACCCGCCTCGCTGGCACTGATGGGCCTGGGCCTGCTGGGCATGATAGGCGCCGCACGCCGTCGTCGTACCTGATCGGCAAGTCCAAAGCGGCCGCTTCGCTATCTGCATCGCGGCCGTTTTTTATTCGTCTCGTTTTAAGGTTAAAACCACCGCCTTTAGGCGGTCAGATTTATCCGTGCCGCTTGTTGTCTGGGTTGTTGACGGTGCGTATGAAAGCAAGTTGTTTCGGTTGTTTTTGTCGTCACTGTAGGATGCTGGTGAGCGGTAGCGAACCGCATCGTTGGCGTTATCACGTTCTGGGCGCGGGTGATGACAGGTGTTCGATCGATGCGGTGCGTGAAACTCCACCACATTGCGGATTGCCGGGAATCATGGCAGGGCTGGGTTTAAAAAACGGCTCTACCGCCCTTATGCCTACAGGATGCGGGTAGCAAAAAACTCAATCTTCAAGCTCTCTCCCCTCACATTTATCACCTCCCGACCAGTACTGCGAATAGTCGTTCCGACCTACATCCCGGGTTTCGCAAGCTCAACCCGGGCTGCTTGCTGGCTTAGTCCTGTACGCCCAGTCCTATCATTTGAGTATCGTATCCACCGAAAAGCCCTCGCGCTCCATCACGCCACGCAGGCGTTTGAGGGCCTCGATCTGAATCTGTCGCACCCGCTCGCGGGTCACGCCAAGGGCATTGCCAACCTCTTCCAGGGTCGCCACATCCAACCCACGCAGGCCGAAACGCCGCTCCACGACCTCGCGCTGTTTAGCGGTAAGCTGGCCCAGCCATGACTCGATGCACTGCTGCATGTCTTCGTCCTGCAACAGCACGGAGGGGTCGGGATTATACTCGTCGGGGATGGCGTCGATGAGGGTCTTGTCACTGTCGCGGCCCAGCGGCACATCCACCGAAGTCACGCGTTCATTGAGGCCCATCATGCGTTTCACATCCTCGATGGGCTTGTCGAGCATCTGCGCGATCTCTTCCGGCCGTGGCTCGTGATCCAGCGACTGCGCCAAATGCCGGGCGGCACGCAGGTAGACATTGATCTCTTTCACCACATGAATGGGCAGGCGGATGGTGCGGGTCTGGTTCATGATGCCACGTTCGATGGTCTGGCGGATCCACCACGTGGCGTAGGTCGAAAAGCGGAAACCGCGTTCGGGGTCGAATTTTTCCACCGCGCGGATCAGGCCCAGATTACCCTCCTCGATGAGATCCAGCAGGGCCAGGCCGCGATTGAGATAACGCCGCGCAATCTTTACCACCAGACGCAGGTTGCTCTCAATCATGTGCCGACGCGCATCCTGGTCACCCTTTTGGATACGGCGCGCGATGGTGACTTCCTCTGCAGCACTCAACAGGGGGGAAAAGCCGATTTCACCGAGATAGAGCCGGGTGGCATCGAGATCACGATCACTGAGATCAGAGCGCTGCGCGCGGCGACGCTCCTGACGCACAGCAGGTTTGTCCTCCACCGGCAATGTTTCCGGCAAGGGTTCTCCCGCCTCTTCCGCAACCGCCGTTTCCACACTCACATTTTCGGTGAATATCTCATCCATCGGCGCCAGCTCGATCTCTTCATCCATGAGTTCGCGAACTTTCGGCTTTATTTCTTCATCTTCTTTATTGCGCATGGTTTCCGTTTCTAGTGCATTGCCGGGTCAGCGCTGGGGCAGGTAGCGCAGGGGGTTGACGGGCTTGCCGTTGCGACGAATCTCGAAATGCAGCATGGGACGCCGGGCGCCACTACTACCCATATCCGCAATCCGTTGACCGGCGCCTATCACATCCCCTTCCTTGACACGCAACTTATCGTTATGCGCATATGCGCTAAGGTATTTTTCATTGTGCTTGATGATAATAAGCTGACCGTATCTCACAAGTCCACTGCCGGCATAAACCACTCTTCCCGCCGCCGCCGCGTGCACCGGGTCGCCGCGCCGTCCGGCAATGTCGAGCCCCTTGCGGCCGGGGTCATTGGCGGAAAATGTCTGCAAAACCTTGCGGCTTTTTACTGGCCACCGCCACTGTGGATTCTTGGAGAAACCAACACTCGGGCGCGTTACCGGCAACGGCGCAATGGGCGTCACTGCGGGGGTTCCCGCCCTATCGACCGCACGAGGCCCCGCCTTTACCGAATCCACCACCGGGGCCGGCTTACGTCTTGGCGGTTTAGACCGTACTCCGGGCGGAGGGGTTCCAACCTCCGGCGGCACCACACGCAGTACCTGCCCGGCATTGAGGCCATAGGGTGGACGGATACCATTCCACTGCGCGATCTTGCGATAGTCGTAACCATACAGAAAGCCAATAGAATACAGGGTTTCACCGGGTTCGACGACATGGTGCATATGCGCGCCACAGCCCGTCAGCAATAACGCAGGCAATAACGAGGTCAACAACAGCCATCGACGTATCCACTGTGTTGCCATGGAATATACCCGGGTGCAGGCGTCAGTACAGGATGATGAACAGGATCACCAACGCGACCACCAGCCAGCCCAGGAAATCCACGTAGCGATGCAGCTTTTCTTGCATGTTTTTTCCTCCCCATTTCATCAGCCCGGCGACGAGGAAAAAGCGCGCCCCGCGCCCCACCACCGAGGCCAGCACAAAGGGTAGGAAGGCCATGGAAATGGCACCGGCGGCAATGGTGAATATCTTGTAAGGAATCGGCGAAAAACCGGCGATGAAGATGGCCCATACGCCCCACTCATCAAACCAGGCCACGGCCTGCTGATAGCGATCCCAGTACTGGGAGGTCTGCAGCCAGGGCTCGATCTGGCCGAAGGCGAGGTAGCCGATGAGATAGCCCAGCATGCCGCCCAACACCGAAAAAATGGTGGTAATGGAGGCAAAGCGCCAGGCCCGGTCAGTGCGCGCCAGGGCCATGGGCGCCAGCATCACGTCAGGCGGAATGGGGAAAAAGGAGGACTCGGCGAAGCTTAGCCCACCCAGATACCACGGTGCATGTCGGTGCTCCGCCCAGTGCATGACGCGTTCGTACAAACGGGAAAAAAGTTTCATTGGGGGCCTTTTGCGGTTTTCATATTTATTTCACCACAGAGACACGGGGGATATGGAGAATAGCGATGATAGAAGTCGTCATTCCGACTGGCACCGGAATAACCTCGCCCGTTCTCTGTGATTCCCTTGTCTCCGTGGCAAAAAATCCATTGAAATCAATTACTGTGTGCCACTCAACATGGGCACGAAACTCACCCGATCCAGCGTCTGCTGTGCAAAGCCATCGAGGGTACGGGTAATCAGGATCAGCGTCTGTGCACCACGCCCCCCCACCGGCACCACCAGTCGCCCGCCGGGCGCCAGTTGCTGCAGCAACGCATCCGGCACCTGTTGCGGCGCCGCGGTGGCAATGATGCCGTCGAAGAGTCCGGCCTCCGGCCAGCCCCAGCTGCCGTCGCTATACTTGCAGCGGATATTGTTGAGTTTGAGGTCAAAAAAACGCTGCCGCGCCTGATCCAGCAACGGACGGATACGCTCCACGGTATACACCTCGCCCACCAACGGCGAAAGAATAGCCGCCTGATAGCCGGAACCGGTACCCACCTCCAGTACCTTGTTCGGCATGCCAGCATCCAGTAAGGCCTCGGTCATGCGCGCCACGATGTAAGGCTGGGAGATGGTCTGGCCGAAGCCGATGGGCAACGCGGTATCCTCGTAGGATCGACTGGCCAGGGCCTCGTCGACAAACAGGTGCCGGGGCGTATTGCGGATCACCTCCAACACCTGCTGATTCTTGATGCCCTCATCCGCCAAACGCCGCACCAAGCGGTCGCGGGTACGCTGAGAGGTCATGCCGATACCGCTGCGATTCTGCTTCACAGGCCCTCCAGCCAATTCGCCACCTGGTCGAGGGCGCGATAGCGTGTGAGATCCACATGCAGTGGCGTCAGTGAGACGCAGTTATTGCGCACGGCGAAGAAATCGGTGCCGGGGCCGGCATCCTGCTCGGCACCTGCGGGCCCCACCCAGTAAATATCGCGGCCGCGCGGATCCTGCATCTTCACCACCGGCTCGGATTTGTGGCGCCGCCCAAGTCGGGTGGCTTCGAAACCCTCGATGGCCTCCCAGGGTATGTCGGGCACGTTGACGTTGAGGATCGTGTCCGCCGGCAACGGATCATTTTGCAACAGTGCCAACAGCTGTACTACCGACTTTGCTGCGGTATCGTAATAGCGCAGCTCCTCACCCACCAGCGACACGGCGATAGCCGGCAGGCCGAGAAAACGCCCCTCCATGGCCGCTGCCACGGTGCCGGAATAGATCACATCGTCACCCATGTTGGAACCGGCGTTAATACCGGCAATGACCATGTCCGGCTCCTCGTCCAACAGTCCGGTGATGGCCAGGTGTACACAATCAGTGGGCGTGCCATCCACACGCACCACGCCGTCGTCGCCATACCAGGCACGGATAGGGTTTTCCAGGGTCAGGGAATTACTCGCCGCACTGCGATTGCGATCCGGGGCGACCACGCGGATCTCGCCCAACGGCGCCAGGGTGGCGGCCAGGCAACGCAGGCCCGGCGCCTGGTAGCCGTCATCATTGCTCAACAGAATTCTCATGGGCGGGTATTATAGGGGACTTCATTGTTTTCTGTATTTATTCTGGGCATTTTAGCCTGATCGCCGGACTTACCCCCTCTAAAGAAGGCACAAACTGCACATAGCTCATCGGCTATGGTGAAGGTTTGCACCAACAACAGGCACGTCAAGTGACGCCAAAGGGACGGGGCTGGCTCAAGTATTCATTCAGACCCAACAACCACCCGCGAAAGCGAGTGGGTTAGTTTTTCGGACTGAAAGTCCGCATACGGGTCGATCCGTTTTACCCAGCCCTGCCATGATTCTCGACAATCCGTATGTGGTGAGTTGCACGCACCGCATCGATCAAGAACGGTGACGCCTGTCATCACCCGCACCCAGAACGTGATAACACCAACGATGCGCTTCGCTACCGCTCACCAGCATCCTACCAAAACGACCGAAATAACTTGCCACACATCTTCAACACAACCCAGACAACAAACGGCACGGATAAATTTGACCGCCTAAAGGCGGTGGTTTTAACCTTAAAAAACGGGACGAATAAAAAAAGCCCGCTATATTCACATTTTCCACCATTAATTTCCCTTGCAAGCACAACGATGACAAAGAAAAAAACCACCGGGAACAATGATGAAGACCTGTTCAGGCAGCTGATGTCGGACGTAAAACCGCTAGCGGCAGAACCACGTATCACGCCCGTCAAGGTCACCGTATCACCACACCCTAAAACCCGGGATGACGACCAACGCCCTGCAACACACTTTATCGAGCGGGAAAACGTCACCGCCACGACAGCGGATGAATTGCTCCACTTCAGCCGGGACGGCCTGCAGCAACGCCAGTTGCAACGACTACAACAGGGCGAAATCTCCGCAGAGAGCAAGCTGGATCTACACGGCCACACGATTACGGAAGCCGGTTCGGCACTGAATGATTTTCTGCAGGATGCACAACAGACCGGTCGCCGCTGCGTACTGATCGTACATGGCAAGGGGTATCGCTCCGGCCAGCCGGTTCTCAAAACCCAGCTCAATCACTGGCTGCGGGACGAACCCCGCGTGCTGGCCTTTCACAGCGCCCAGCCCCGTCACGGCGGTGCCGGCGCATTGTATGTACTGCTGCGCCGAAACCGCTAACACAGACACATCTTTTCCCAAAAAACACCCGGCCATCTGCAAAGTTATTTATAGGGGCTTCCATTTATTCTGGGCAATCTGCTGCCGCTCATCTGCCAGCAAGCCGCGTCCTTGCTGGCCACGAGAAAGACACGCCATTTTTCCGGGCGCGGAAAAAAAACACCCATCCGGCTGATCCCCCCGCCAGACACAAAACCCTACTTTTTTCAGTCTAAAGATCGAACCCTGCCAACCGATAAACAAATACACAAATGTGAATATGAATTATGAGGTCACAATTCATGAATACTTTCCTTAGCAATCTCCCGGTCAGGATGAAGATTGTCGGCAATGCAGGCATCCTCCTGCTACTGCTCGCCTGCAGCTCTCTGTACGGTATCTACGCCATGACACAGATCGGCGCCAGTCTCCAGACCATCACCAAAGCCGACATCCCCCTGACGACCAAGGTCACCAATATCACCGAACACCAGTTGCAGCAGGCTCTGCATCTCGAACGGGCCCTGCGCTTCAGCGGGGCATTGCAGAAAAACATGAGCCTTTTCAAGGAGGAAATGCAGCGTTTCGAGGCCTTCAACCACAAAATCGAAGAGGAAATACGCGAGGGTCAACAGCTGGCCGAAACACAGGAGGGCCTCAACGCAAAAGAACAGGCAGAATTCGCCCAGGTGGCAATGGCACTGAAAAGCATCGAGGATGAACACGTCAATTACGCCCAACATGTGCAGACGGTCTTTACTCTCCTCCACGAGGGCAACATCGCGGATGCTGAAGCACTGGTCAAACGTGTAGAAATGGAAGAAGACCAGTTGGACAAAAATCTCCACATCCTGCTCGACACGATCAGCAACTTCACCGCACAGGCCGCCCTGCACGCCGAGCAGCAGGAGCAAAACGCACTCAGTACCCTGATCGTCATCACCGTGGTGGCGCTACTCGCCGGCCTTGCCTTGAGCTGGCGGATCACCAGCAACATCACGCAACGCCTGTCACAGGTGAGCGTGGGATTGGGGGCCATTGCCAGCGGTGATCTGCGCCAGCAATCCCAAGGCCGCGACGGACGGGATGAAATCGGCTCGCTGAAGGCGTCTGCACAGGCGATGCACGCACGCCTGCTGGAAATGATCTCCCACATTGGCGAGACCACGCAACAGCTCTCCGCCGCGGCGGAGGAAATGTCCATCGTGACCGCCCAGACCCGTGAAGGCATCCAGCAGCAGCAATCCGAGACGGAACAGGTGGCCACGGCCATGAACCAAATGACCGTCACCGTGCAGGAAGTGGCCAATAACATCACCGTGACCGCCGAGGCGGCTGAAAACACCTACCGGGATACGGACAACGGCCGGCGGATCATCGAAGGAACTATCCAGAACATCCAGCAACTGGCCTCACGCATCGAACGTGGTGCGGAAACCGTGCAACAACTGGAGCAACACAGCGGAGAGATCAGTGGTGTCCTCGACGTCATCAGAGGCGTCGCCGAGCAGACCAACCTACTGGCACTGAACGCGGCCATCGAGGCCGCCCGCGCTGGCGAACAGGGTCGCGGTTTCGCCGTGGTGGCCGATGAGGTGCGAACCCTGGCCAGCCGTACCCAGCAGTCCACGGAAGAGATCAACCAGATGATCAATAGCCTCCAGTCGGTCTCGCAGGCGGCCGTGCAGGTCATGACAGAGAGTCGAGAGCAGGTTCAATCGGTGGTGACCCAGGCAACGGCGGCGGATACCACCTTCACCGAAATCCGCGACGCCGTGGCACATATCAACGATATGAATGGTCAGATCGCCAGCGCAGCGGAGGAACAAAGCTGTGTCGCGGAAGAGATCAACCGCAATATCGTGCAGATCAACGACATCGCCGGAAAGACTGCCACGGGCGCGGAACACACCGCAGCCGCCAGTCAGGATCTGGCGCACATGGCCACGGATCTGCAGGGCATCGTGGGACAATTCAAGGTTTGACGGCTCTGTTACGAGGTCACCAATACGTAGGAATGGCCACCCAGGCCGCAATCATCCTGGCGGAAGATTCATCGCGACCAGGAAAACCACTACATTGTGGGTATTACCCATTCCCGCAACACTGCCGTGGCATAGCAACCGGCAGGCAGACTGAAGATCAGTTGCAGGTCTTGCCTGCCATCCAACCATTGCCAACGCAAGTCCACCACCGGCAGACGCAGGGCACGACGTTCCTGTTTCAGACCTGCCTTTTCCAATCCCTCACGGAAATCACCGTGAGAGACCAAAACCGCCTCTTCCACCGCCCGCGCGGCAGCCATTGACGGCAACTCACCCCTGCCCCACAGCGGCCCGCTGGGCAGCACGTCGCTGCCAGCCAGACGGGCGGCAATCTCATCATCGATTTCATTTGCGACAAAAAAACTGCGGCTGCCAGCCAGTTGCAAGGCCTCACCCGGCAACGCCCGGTTCCAGCTGGCATCACGTACCCGCGCCGCCAGCACCTCGTTGAACAGTAGTGAACGAGCAGCGGAGAGATACAAGCCGCGGCGATGACGATCCTTCACCCGCCGCCCGCCAAACATGGCCTCGGCGGCAGCAAGATTGCTGCCCTCACGGCCAAAACGCTGCTCACCGAAATAGTTGGGCACACCGTGTTCGGCAACGACCGCCAGACGTTTTTCCAATGCCTCGCAATCTCCCTGCACCTCTCGCAGTAACAAAGTAAACCGGTTACCCCGCAGACCTCCGCGCTGCAACTTACGGCGGGTACGGGCCTGCCCCAGTAGCACAAGATTTTCATCGAGAATGGGTGACCAGTCCGGATCCGGCTTGCCCGGCAGCCACACGCTGAACCACTGCGTCGTCACCGCCACACGATCCTTCAGACCGCAATAGCTCACATCACGTGCACGCACCCCGGCACAGCGCGCCAGGGCACGGGCCACCTCGTCGGTATTGCGATTGCGTTTGCGGATGTGCAGCAACAGGTGCTCACCCTCACCGTCCGGCTCACCGTCGCGCAACTCGTCGACACAAAAATCTTCAGGACAGGCGCGCATTTGCGCACTGGCCTGCGGGGTGCCCAGGGCGCGGGGCCAATCGGGGAGGCACGGGGAAGGTCGAGCAGAGGCATTGTCCAAGGGGAATCCTTATTTTGCTTGCGAAGGTAGCCTGGGTTGAGCTTGCGAAACCCAGGAGGTTTGGGATGTGGATAGGAGCAAGCCAATATAAGCCCGTGTTTTGCGGGCGGCTAGCAAACTAAACTACCACCTACTAAAGTAGGTGGGTTAGCGCATTCGGTGCTGATGACTAAAGTCATCAATATCGCACCGTCATCAGCGCGCATGCGTCAAAACATGAACATCAAAGTCACCGTCTAAAGACGGTGGTTTTGACCAAGTTAATGAAAAATAAATCAGGACGATCTACTTGATGGCCGAGTGAATAATATTGGGCGAGAGCTGGCCGATGTGAAGGCGGATCGAGTACCGGCTTCCCTTGCTTCCCGGGTTTCGCAAGTTCAATCCAGGCTACTTGCTTTGTGTTATTTTTCATTATTTTTCATTGCCGAGTAAATATATCGCGGACATAACCCACGCCTACGAGGTCAGGAGACACACCGCATGCACGGCAATACCCTCGCCACGACCACAGAAACCCAGGCCCTCGGTGGTAGTGGCCTTGACGTTGATCTGTCCGCTGGTCATGCCGAGATCGGCGGCAAGGTTTGTGCGCATGGCATCAATATGCGGAGCCAGCTTCGGCGCCTGGGCAATAATGGTGAGATCGACATTGCCGATGGCGTACCCTCGCTCCACCAGTTGCGCAAACACCCGACGCAACAGAATTCGACTGTCGATATTCTCGAATTCGGTGCTGGTATCGGGAAAATGACGACCGATATCACCCAGCCCGGCCGCACCCAGCAGGGCATCGCACAGGGCGTGAATGGCCACATCGCCGTCGGAATGGGCAATAAAGCCCTGCTCAAAAGGGATACGCTCTCCGCATAACATTAAATGGAAGCCCTCACCGAAGCGATGTACATCATAGCCGTGACCTATTCGAAAAGACATGCTTAATACTCGACTGAAATATGGCTATTTTATGTGTCCGGACAAATATGCCCGCCGCTTTTCTCCGGGAAATTTTTCGATGGCATAACGTAGCATCGTGCGCGGCATTTCCCGGTAATACTGTTTCAGAAACCGCTCTTCGACGGCAAGATCCCGGTTACCAATTTCCCTCAGCATCCAGCCGACAGCCTTGTGAATCAGGTCTTCTTTGTCCTGTTGCAGGATGGCCGATATTTTCAGTGCAGCGCCGAAATCGCCAAACTTGATGGCATGGAACGTCGCAATAATCGCAATCCGCCGCTCCCACAGACTGTCTGACCGCGCCAGTTCACGAAGCACCCGCTTACTGCGGCCCTGCAACCATGCGCCGACAATCTGGCTGGCAGAGCTATCGACCAGATCCCAGTTATTGATGAACGCCGTGTGTTCCAGATAGTGGCGGTAAATCGCCTCCCGGCCAACCTCATCCGCCTTGGAAAACCGGGCAACCAGCATCAGCAGGGCGAACAGGCGCTCTTCATGAAACGGGGAGCGGAGCAGTTTTAAGGTCTCGCCAATGGCCAGACCAGTGAATTTTTTTACCTGCTGGCGGATCACCGGCACGCGGATACCCAGAAATTTATCCCCCTCACCATATTCACCTCTGGCGGTCTTGAAAAAAACCTGCGAATGCACCGCAATCGCCGGATCGCCCAGGGCTCTGAGGGTCTTTTTAACCCCACTCGCCGTCAGTGTCAGCGCAGCCATCAGTCCTTTTTCCGATACACCTTACGACGAAACAGGTCGGTGCGCCGGCTCACCAGACGGTCGAGAAACAGCAGGCCGTCGAGGTGATCCACTTCATGTTGAACGGCACGGGCCTCAAAACCCTCGCAGGCGTATGCGTGCGACTGGCCGAATTCATCACACGCGGTGAAGTGGATGCTTTCCGCACGGATCACGTTGCCGGTGTAATCCGGCACCGACATGCAACCCTCACGGCCCATGACCATGCCGTCCCACTCGGTGATCTCCGGATTGATGAGCAACATACGACCGGAACAGGAGGAACCGGCGGGCAACTTGCGCATGGCGGAGATATCGACGATGACAATGCGCTCGAAGCGCCCCACCTGCGGCGCGGCAATACCCACCCCGCCGGGGCCCGCGCGCATGGTCTCTTCCAGGTCGTCGACGAAGGCGCGCAGCGCGTCATCAAAGAGCACCACCGGCTGTGATTCCTGTTTCAGGCGCTGATCCGGATATTTGAGGATCTCCAGAGACACCGCTCAACCCACCATGAGTTCGATGGGGGCAATCTGCACATCCACACCCTCGCCCTTGACGATCTCCAGCGCCGACGCCAACGCCGGGACACCCTCCAGGGCACGGCCCTCGATATGCAGGATATAGATGGGCGCCTGCTCGGTGCCACCCACGTCGGAGATGAGGTCAAAAATATCCAGCCCGGCCTCGGCCAGGGCACCCGTGACATGGGCGACGATACCGGGACGGTCGGCACCGTAAACGGTGATGCGCACATCCGGCTCCACATGCTCGTGCAGTCCACCCTCGATGCGATCCACGTGCAGACGCAGGCCGAGGGATTCGGCCTGTCCCGCCACCAATTGTTCAAGAACACGGGTGGAGCCGGCGAATCGCACCATCATCATAATGGTGAAATTGCCACCGAGGCGTATCATCGAGGTCTCGCCGAGGTGGCAACCGCCTTCGAACAGGGCGTGGGTGACGCGGGCAACGATACCCCGGCGGTCGCGTCCCACCAGGGTTAGCATGTACCAATGATCATTCATAGGGCTCTCCTAATGCAGGCTTGAATGGGTCACGTAGATAAGCAGCACCCCGGCGCCGATCAATGCAACCTGTTCCAGGGTCGCGCGGGCCTCGGCACGCTTGTGCAGGCCGGGAATCAGATCGGCTACGGCAATATAGATAAAACTGGAGGCCGCCACCGCCAGCACATAGGGCAGCAGTGCCTGCATGTCGCTCAGACTCCAGTAGGCCAACAGCGCGCCGACGAGGGTAGTGAGACTGGACAGGACATTGAACAACAGCGCCTTGCTGCGCGAAAAACCGCTGTGCAACAGCACCACGAAATCACCCACTTCCTGCGGAATCTCGTGGGCGGCGATGGCCAGGGCGGTCACGATACCGAGGTGGATATCGGTGAGAAAGGCGGCGGCGATGAGCACCCCATCGACGAAATTGTGCAGACCATCGCCGATCAGAATCATCGAACCGGCGGCACTCTTGCCCTGCTCGCCTTGAGCGTGCCCAGCCAGGGAGTGGGCCTCACAGTGATCGGAGTGACAGTGGCGCCACAGCACCAGTTTTTCCAGCACAAAGAACGTCAGCAGCCCCAGCAGCACAGCGAGGAAGATGTCGTGAAAATCCTCCACTCCCGGCGACATCAGAGCATGGGGCAACAGGCCGAGGAAGGCCGCGCCCAGCAGCGAGCCGATGGCGAAGCTGACCAAGTGCGGCACCAATCGCGAACGCACCGAGGCCGGCAGCAGCAGGAAGCTGGCGGCTACCAGCACACTGAGCACACCGCCCAACAGGCTGAAGATGATAATCCAGGTGAGAAGACTCATAAAATACGGGGTATCTAGGGTTTGTGGCGAGACAGTTTACCCAATGGAGGCAGTGACGGCGATAGCCGTGTTACCGGTAACGATAAACTGGCTGATCGCAGACCATGGATTTTCACCACTTAGCGATACGGAGGACACAGAGAAACCATTAAATCGCATTATTTTTCCACTTGAAAATAAACAACCCCGTTGCAAGCTATCTCGCTGTGCTCGACTTTCGCTACGCGAAAGTGGGGTATGGTACGAATGGTACTGACTTAAGCTTGAGATATCTGGAGTAGCGTCATTCCTGTGCAGGTGGGAATCCAGAATGTACGGAATTTCAAGCACGCAGGATGACTCGCTCCGGCGAAAACCGGATCCCCACAAAATTAGCAAGTAGCCTGGGTTGAGCGTAGCGAAACCCGGGAATTTATCGTGCGTCTCCCCCGGGGTTTCTCAGGCTCACCCCAGGCTACGTTTCTGTGCAATCCAATGAAATAATAAATTTTTAATCCAGAATCAGGGGACAGATAAAACGTACTAAAGCCATACATGTAGGGTGGGCACGTTTTTTGTGCCCACCGGACTACTCGCTACCCGACGTCAACGCCCAACGGGCAATAAAATACCAATGAGCCGATCGCCTCACACATGCATGCTCAAGCCGCATGCAGGCAGGGGTCTTTCCTTTTGCCCTATTCGTAATAGTCTAGTCATGCGTAAAAAATAGTCAAAAAAAGCAAAATGCAAGACTTACCCCCGTCTGTTCGCTCTCTTGCAATAGGTATCCTTATTTTCTATATAGGCGAGGGCGATTACTTAAATCGCCCTCTTTTTTATACTCCAGTGTGGCAAGGCATATGACTTAAAGCGATTTCATATATTCCAGTAGCTCTAGCTTTTCCGCTTTGCTTAATTCAGTGCCATATTCATGGCCCTCATTTGAGTTGCCGACTAGGCGTGTATCAAATTTAAAGGCTTTGCCTTCCGCTAGATCAGGTGTGGAGATAAAGCCGACTTTGCTTGGGTCAAACTCCCGGCTGCCAAGATGGAATGTGACTGAACGTTGTGCTTCTGGCAGTAATACTTCATACAAGTTGGGTACTGAACCATTATGCAGATATGGTGCAGTTGCCCAGATGCCATTTAGTGGTCTTGCTTTATATACGGCGAGCGGATTATCTTCTATTGATTGGGTTTCTGATTGATCTGCGAGCTTTAACTCTTTACGCATGGCCCCATACTTTTTCACTAACTCAACCAGCCTGGATTCATGTTTTTCACTCCGTCCATCGTTAGCGGTTGCTGCGGCAATACCGCCATCAAACTCTTTTGCGGCGGCAATAATGGCGTTGATGGGTTGATCTAGCAGAGCACCTACCACGGCGTTAACAAGTGGATCCAGGCCAGATGTTTCAGCCGGAATAACATCACCCGCAATAACCAACTCTTTGCGGCCTTCAAATTTTCCGGCGGGGCGGGTGGCCAGCATGTTGTGTAGCTCTTGAGGATCTGTTTTAACCTCAGCTAACGGTGTCAGGACGGCGTTGTAGGGTTTCCCTTCATCTTCTCGTTTTATTACCTGATGGCAGTTTGAACAGTATTGTTGGTAATGAATTCTCCCTTTGGCGGCCAGGATTGGATCAATGGCGGGCAGGTATTGTGCGGGCCACTGGGGTGAACGTAGCTCGGCAACCCACTGTTCTAGCTGCCCGAGATTTTTTACCGCCAGTGAGGATTTGTATCGTTTGATTGCCGGGTTATCCGGGATATATAATTGACCATATACGCCTAGCACTTCACCACCGTTACGAATCAATGCACCCAGGCTTAATGGGCCATTTGGTGCAAATCCGGGCCATTGCACAACATTTGATTGGTGGGTTCCCCACAGGAAAGGGTAGCTGACCGGGGCATCTGATGCGCGACCATTATTGGCTGCGCCACTGAATTCTGCCAATATCTGGTTGAATATGGCACCAATGGCGTCTACTCGGCCATAGCCGTAGCGAGGCTGATCTGGGGTCGGATGGTTGATTTGATTACGTTTAGCCAATACTTCGGTTTGCTGTAGCAGGGCGTTGCGCAGTTTGGCTTTTTGATTTGGGGTGTAACCTGGATCCAATACGCGGTTTGCAAAGCGATCAAACTTTTGGCTGTTCTTATATGTTTCAGACATCGCGGAGACCAGCTCTCGATTGAAGGCTTCAAAATCCCCCATGGTTGGTCCACCATCAATACGCATCTCTATATCTTTATAGCGAATTTGTGTGGTGTGGCAGGTTGAGCAGTTAAACCCCATCCAGGCCTGTTGGGACTTTTTGTCGATGTCTTTAGTGAAGCCGACGGCGAGGCCATCCGGGTTCCAGCGGTTTTTTTTGCTGGGCAGATATTTCAATCGTGAAATATGGTCATTGTCTCTGAACAGGGTTTGGCTATTTTCCTGCTCTAAATTCAGATACCAACTGTAGGGTAGGATGCGTGAGCCTTGTGTGGTGGTGTAGAAGGACTGCTGGGTGTCTACTGTCCACCCTTGATCCAGGTTGACCACTTGACCTATTGCACTGGTGGTGTGTTGTCCCTCTTGTATATCCGGCCCGGTTTGTTGTGCCGAGCATGACATTAATCCGAGTGCTGAAAATGCAATTAAACTTGTTGTTTTGTTAATTTTCCACATATTTATTTCCCTGATTTATTTGTGTTAAATATCGAGTTCCACTTCGATTTATAATCAAATTTATGAAATATCCGAGCTAGGATAAATCTACTCGGAAAACTGCTCTTGCGGTGCTCTACCTACAAATCGATGGGGTCAGATTCGAATGGTATTTCTTTAAGTCGAAGATGATGATAAACATAAAGAAAAAGCTGTTTCGGTGATTGCTGGTTGCGACCAAACCAAAAAAGAGCCACCGAAAGAGCAGCCTACACACATAGTAATAGCGGATGTGCTAATCTTCAACAAAAACGAGGGTAGGATCCCGGCTTGGGTTTACCCATTAGTCGACTAGTCGGTGTCATTTGCCTGGCAAGTGACGGAATATTGAAGAGGTCACGGGATCCGTTCTTGCATTATAACGTCCGACAATAATGTTTATATACAAATGCTACAATGCGAGAACTCGAACAACAGG
>JALTPW010000875.1 GCA_026999335.1 Chromatiales bacterium | reverse complement strand
CCAGGAGCGTGGTGGGTACCTGGATGAAGTGCACACCGCGTTGATAAGTGGCAGCAGCGAAGCCCGTGATATCACCCACCACGCCACCGCCCAAAGCCAGCAGGGTGCAGCTGCGGTCGAAGCGGTGTTCGAGCAGGCGGGTATAAAGGGTGTTGACGGTGTCGAGGGTCTTGTACTGTTCGCCGTCGGGCAGGATTACCGTTGCGACCTGAAAGCCTGTGAGGGATTTCAGGATGCGTTCGAGGTATAGCGGGGCGACGGTCTCGTTGCTGACCACCAGTACCTGCCGGCCGGGGATGTGCGGCGCCAGCAGCTGCGGTTGGTCGAGCAGGCCGCTGCCGATGTAGATGGGATAGCTGCGGTCGCCGAGGTCTACCGTCAAGGTTTGCAGGGTGTCGATAGCGTTGTTCAAAGGTCGAGATCCTTGAATTGTTGCAACAGCGAGTGAGTGACGGTGTGTGCCGGCTTGTTGTCAGTGATGAGGACCAGATCGGCGACTTCTCGGTAGAGAGGGTCGCGTGCGGCGAGGATCTCTTCCAATTTTTGGCGTGGGTTTTCAGTCTGTAATAGGGGGCGCCGGGTATCGCGTGCGGTACGCTGGAATAGCTGCTCGACAGGAGCGCTGAGATAGATGACAAAGCCGCGCCCGACGAGATGCTTGCGGTTATCCGGATCCAGAATCGCACCGCCGCCGGTGGCGAGGACGATGTTTGACTGACGGGTCAGTTCATCGATCATGGCTTTTTCTCGGCTGCGAAAACCGGTTTCTCCCTCCAGTTCGAAAATCAGCGGGATATCGGCACCGGTGCGGGCCTCGATTTCTTTGTCGCTGTCATAGAACGGCCGCCCGAGGCTGCGCGCCAGCTGCTTGCCAATGGTGGTTTTTCCGGCCCCCATGGGGCCGACGAAAAAGATGTTTCCGGGCATGTCGTGTTCGATGCGTTGATTAGTGAGTGATTATATAGTGATTGAGGGAGTGGCGCACGACCGGGTGCCAGGGTGATACGCAGGTATAAAAAAGCAGTACATCGCTGCATCGCCTTTGCTGTTGATTGCCGCCAGTAAAGCCGTGTGTTGCCGGGTTGAAAATGCCTCTTTGACAATCTTTGGCGTGACAAAGATGAACAGTTCCTTTTTGGTGTTTTGCTCGAGTGTGGTACGGAACAGTACGCCGACGAAGGGCAGGTTGTCGAGATATGCCGTTTTTCCTGCAAACAATCTGAGTTAAAAACGGCTGTCGACACGATGATGGATATACTGCTTGATCCACTTCTCTAATGAGTCATTCTGCCAGAGAAACTCCATAAGTTTATGTTTTTTAATGTGTTTTGCAGGCGTGAGGACAGGTTTTTTCGGTTGTCCCTGTAGGATGCTGGTGAGCGGTAGCGAACCGCATCGTTGGCGTTATCACGTTCTGGGCGCGGGTGATGACAGGTGTCACCGCTCTCTACATGGATTGCCGAGAATCATGGCAGAGCTGTAAAGGCAATGTGAGGCTAAGGGCTAAGGGGTCGGGTTAATTGTATCATTGTTAAAATACGCGGAATATTTTGTTTAAACTCCCTTTTCTCAGATAGCAAGCGACGAATTTCTGTCGTCGCCTCTTTATCCCACACTTTGAGAATGATTCAACATACCCGACCCCTTTCCCCTGATTCCGACAACAGCGCCTTGTTATGTTGCTTTATTTTCCATTAACTTGGTCAAAACCACCGTCTTTAGACGGTGACGTTGATTTTCATGTTTTGACTCATGCGCGCTGATGACAGTGCAATGTTGATGACTTTAGCCATCAGCACCGAATGCGCTAACTCACCTACTTTAGTGGGTGGTAGTTTAGTTTTTAAGAGCTCTCCACCAATGTTCATTACTGACTTTGCTTTTCAGTTTTATCGTCTGTCCTAGTTTTGGGGTGACAAGAGTCTGATTCAATTCGTTGGAGTATTTAACACTCAGCTCAATGGGTTCATCCCAGTCATGATACGAAAGCTCAAAGGTTCCCCAGTGTATGGGAAGCATGGAATTGGCATTTATATCTTTAGCCGCTTGAACAGAGTTTTTCGTGTGCATATGAATATCACGCCAACCGGGATCTTCGCCGTAATCCCCTATTTTTATGAAGCCAATATCAATGAAACCAAACTTGTCACCAATTTCTTTGAAGTGTTCAGCATAGCCAGAATCTCCACTATGGAAAATCTTATGCTTGGGGCTTTCGATTACCCAAGATGTCCACAGCGTTGAATTATTGAATCCGGTTCTTCCAGAGTAGTGTCTAGAGGGTGTACAGTGTATCTTAAAATCGTCAACGGCAATGCTTTCCCACCAATCCATTTCGTGAATTTGATCATCTGCAATGCCCCATCGATTTAAATGAGCTTTTATGCCAATACCCACAAAAAATTGAGCACCTTTTTTAGCTAAAACTTGTACAGTTCGCATATCTAAATGATCAAAATGATCGTGAGATATGGTAACTATATCAATAGCAGGTAACTGCTCCACCGTTAGTGGTGAAGG
>JALTPW010000874.1 GCA_026999335.1 Chromatiales bacterium | reverse complement strand
AATTGTTGGAAGAGTTGAGCCATTTGCCACGCACAAGCCGAATAAAGAGCGGTGTGTTCTTGTGGGCACCACTGGCATCACCTAACTCAAAATCGACCCCCCATGCGTAGCAAATAAACCCCTTGAACGGCGATGCGCTCCAATAGCCTCCTTTGGCCGCATTTGGAAAGTAGCGTTGATCTATGCAGGTGCCAGGGCAGTTTTCCTTAGCATTCAGCAGGGTATGAAGTTCAAATATGTGCGGTAGCCGCCAGTCGTCATAGCCACAAAGTTTCTTGGCATTGACGGCAGCAACGTAGGCCTGTGTATCACAGCCGTTGTCTTCAAAACATGTTCCTCCATGGGCCTTTCCTGCATAGCCGGTCTTATCCACAAGTGCGGGTTGGTACCATGTGTAGGTCCAGTGTTTATCGCGTAGCAACTGGTCATTGGTCTTGATCTCCCAGGTGAGATCGGTGCGAGTGTCTTTTACACATGCCCAGGGCGTGCTGTCGTAGCCCCCGTGTTGACTGGTTAGAGGGGTGCCCTGTTTGCTCAAACGGACAAATGTGGTGCTGTCCATGGATCCTTTGTGGGTATTGGCGCCACTATTTATCAGCTTTTGCAAAACTTCCCGGGCGGAGACGTCGAATGGCTGATGATGCTTCGCTGAATCAGTAACTGGGCACATGGTCAAGTTGTCATCGTTTACCCCGCTGAGAGATGTACAGCCGGACAGGAGAGCTGTTGCAAGCAGGGCATAACCGATGGCAGGTTTAAAGGGGCGCCTACTTGTCCATAGGGGGCTATCCCGGCCTCCTGTCTCGCTTTCTCTGCATCTTGCTGATAAGTGCGGTCTCGTTTCACCTGACATGTCTGCTGCTCAATCTGAACCTCCTGGGTTACTGCAGTCCCTGCAAAGAGCCGGGCTCCCCACTGCCGACGATCCTATTCCCAGTCTCCCTGCACGTCTGCTACTTGAGTTACACATCTGGTGTGGTGCGTCATACTGATTGAGGAAATAGGCGTGGTATAAACCATTGAATCGGTATACCTTCCGGTCATGAACCTGATATAAACAGACGATTCTTTCCTGCCGGTGACACCGCCTGTGAAACCCATGGAAAAAATCAATGTCGAACCGGGGTCACTCACCCACTCTTTACCAGGCAAAGGAGTTCGCACTGATGAAGAAGGCAGATTTCAATACTCCGGAAAAGAAACCCGAAATTGACATCAACAAGCCTGCGGACTTCAAACCGGACGGCAGTTTCTGGCACAAGCCCAGCTCGGCGCTGTGGATCTACCTGCTCTTTATCCTGGCTTCGCTCTATCTCTGGCAGGGGGCGGAGGAGGCTCAGCGAACCGAGATTCCCTATAGTGAATTCCTCCAGCGGGTGGACAAGGGCGAGGTCGTCGAGGCGGTGGTGAGCGATAAAATCATCACTGGCACGCTGACGGAGACCGACCCGAAAACCGGCAAGCCGCGTCATTTCATCACCGTGCCGCTGTGGAACAATGATCTGGCCCGGGAGCTGGAGAAAAAAGGTGTGAAATACACCGTGCGCCAGAGCAGCAACTGGCTGAGTAATTTTATCCTTAGTTGGGTGCTGCCCTTTGGCCTGCTGTTCTTGCTGTGGGGCTGGATGGGCAAGCGCATGGCCGGTGCGAGCAAGGGCTTTCTCAACATCGGCAACCATATCCGCATCCATCCGGAAGGCGATGTGAAGGTGACCTTCAAGGATGTCGCCGGCGCGGAAGAGGCGAAGACGGAGCTGGGCGAGAGCATCGCCTTTCTACGTGATCCGACGGTACTGCAACGTCTCGGCGGTCATGCACCCAAGGGCGTGTTGCTGGTGGGGCCGCCCGGTACCGGCAAGACCCTGCTGGCGCGCGCGGTGTCCGGCGAGGCCCGTGTGCCGTTTTTCAACATCAGCGGTTCCGAGTTTATCGAGATGTTTGTCGGCATGGGCGCGGCGCGGGTGCGCGAGCTGTTTGAACAGGCTCGGCAGAAGGCGCCCTGCATCATCTTCATCGATGAACTGGATGCCATTGGCGGCGCCCGCGGCATGGCCCCGGTCATGAGCGGCGGCCACGATGAACGCGAACAGACCCTCAATCAATTGTTGACCGAAATGGACGGTTTCGACCCCTCCGTGGGCGTGGTGGTGATGGCCGCCACCAATCGGCCGGAGATCCTCGATAAGGCCCTGCTGCGGGCCGGCCGTTTCGACCGCCAGATCGTGGTCGACAAGCCGGATCTGGAGGCGCGTCTTGCGATACTCGAACTGCACACCAAAAAACTGAAAATGGCCGACGATGTGGATCTGCGGGTGGTAGCCCAGCGCACCCCGGGCTTTGTTGGCGCCGACCTGGCCAACATTGCCAACGAGGCGGCGATCCTGGCCGTGCGTTACAACCACGATGCCGTCACCATGGCCGATTTTGAGGCCGCCATCGACCGTGTCATTGCCGGGCCGGAGAAAAAGAATCGTGGCCTGAGTGAGGCAGAGAAACATCGTGTCGCCTTCCATGAATCGGG
>JALTPW010000873.1 GCA_026999335.1 Chromatiales bacterium | reverse complement strand
CTTTGGTAACACAGTGCGCCGCCACTGGGGAGTGGAAAATAATTTGCACTGGCAGCTTGATATGAGCTTTAGAGAAGATGAATCACGAATGCGCAAGGGCCATTCGGCAGAAAACTTCGTTGTCATGCGACATGTCGCACTGAATTTGCTGAAAAAAGACAAAAGTATGAAGCTCGGCATAAAGAACAAACGATTAAAAGCAGGCTGGGATGAAAGCTACTTGGCTAAACTATTGACGGCAGTCTAAATTTCGTGCGTTTGCCCTGCATATCCATAGCTCCCAACTTCTTAAATGCATGTATGAACAGGCGCCACAACAATCATGCTATGACCAGCTATACAATTTTGTTAGTTTTTCCCCAAGCGAACCGGGCAAATCGTGAGGCAGCCATCTCTTCCCAAACTCTAATTATTTTGACTCTCTGTGTCGGTTTTGATAGGTACGAAGTCATCCATAGCCCGCACTTTACATAAACCTATTCTGATTTTCCAGGGAAAACATCACCAATTAAGGACAAGGATAACTTTTCACCACAGAGAATGCATTGATGAAATCAAAATCGGGGGGAAAGACATGGGTAAATGCGCCAGAATCCCATATCTTCCCGTCATTGAGCATTTTCCATATCCGAGGGTCATCATGCGCATGGCACACGCTACGGGCAGGTGTAGTGTGCACCGTGCGCACAATTAGTGTTAGGGAAGCTCCATTTACCACTTCCCAAACTCTAGACTCATAAATTCAGCACTTGCCAAACCATCTGATTTATACTCACGTAGTACCTATGCTTGAAACGACAAACAATACTCTGATCCCCCTCGCCATTGGTAGCGTGGCCTATTTCACCCTGCATTCACTGCTGGCCTCACTGCGGGTGAAGGGTTTTGTGCAGCAGCGCTTTCCCACCGCCCTGCCCGCTTACCGGCTGCTGTTCAATATCCTGTCGATCATTTTACTGTTACCACTGCTGTGGCTGGTACACCAGGACTCCGGATCCTTGCTTTGGGCCTGGCAGGGTTCGTGGCACTGGCTGACGATGGCCCTGTCGGCATTCGCCCTTGGCGGTTTTATCTGGACGGCAAAGGCCTACGACATGTCGACTTTTATCGGTCTTCGGCAGTGGCGTGAACGCTGGCAGCGGACAGAAGACCCGGAAGCATTGCACATCTCTTCATTCCACCGCTTCGTCCGCCATCCCTGGTATTTCCTCGTCCTGCTGATCCTGTGGAGCCGGGATCAGTATCTCAACCAGACCGTCTTTTATGCCCTGGTGACGGCCTATCTGATCATTGGTTCACGCCTGGAAGAAAGGAAACTCGTGCATCAGTACGGCGATGCCTATCGACGTTATCAGCGAAAGGTGCCAGGGCTGATTCCCCTACCCTGGCGCTGGCTGAGAGCCGATGAAACAGATGAACTGGTGCAACAGGCCACGGAGAAAAAATCAAACAGGCATAACAAAATATGCCCTTGAAAGTTCTTAGTTCTCAGATGTAGGACATCGCCCACTGGTAACATTTTATCCAAGCAGTGATAGTGGGCGGTGCCCACCCTACACGCTAAGAGGATTGTGTATCTTGTGGTGATACACGCCTTCAGCTGGACAGTGCATAGAGGTATATCGCAGGAAAGTAACAGGAATGGGGTGAGATGGGGAACCGGCCGTGAATCCCTCCACGGCCGGCAGGAAAAATCAGGACGCCTTTTTGTAGATCAGTCCCGGATTCAACAATAACTCATTTTTTTTCACCTGATCCAGCGGACAACCCTCCGTATCACACTGTGCCAACCGGTCGAAGATATAGCGGGTATCCTGTTCCTGGATAAACTCATAAATGGGTTTGCCCAGATGCGAACCAATGGAAGGTCCATAGCTGCGTTTGTTCACTTTTGTTTCCTCTTGAGCCTGTGTGAAATGGCCTGCTGTTTGTTGCTGGGCCACCCACTTCATCGTCCCGGCCCGACCGCCCTTTAGGGACAATTTTCGCCGCATCAATCACACTACCCAGGCTGTGAACGCCATCACAGATTTCCAGCCGGCAATGCACGATGCATTCACGGACTCGGGGAGACATCGTCCAACGGATGAATCCAGCGCCAGGCAACCACAAAGGCCAGCAGCGCCACCAGCGCAGCCAACAGGTAAGTGATTTGTGGGCCCAGGCCGACCCAACCCAGACCGGCGAGAAAACTGCCCGTCGCACCGCCAACACCGAAGCTCAGACTGCCGTAAAGCGCCTGACCCCTACCCTGATGGCGGCCGGTAAAATAACGGTGAATCAGCTGGATCGCCACCGCATGGTAGATACCGAAACTGGCCGCATGCAGCAGTTGGGCAAACAGCACCACCGCCATCGCATCGGAAAATTCACCGATCAGCACCCAGCGCAGGGCGGTGAACAGCAGGCTCGCCAGCAATAACCGACGCAGACCAAAGCGTGGCACCAGACGGTGCATGACAAGAAATACACCGACCTCCGCAATCACCCCCAGCGCCCACAGCTGGCCGATCAGCGAACGCGAATA
>JALTPW010000872.1 GCA_026999335.1 Chromatiales bacterium | reverse complement strand
CTGACGAACTGGCCGGGATGTTGCGGGATTATCTGGAAACTGGCGAACTGCCGGAAACGGCCGTCACGCTGACCAAGCTGGAAGATGCGCCGGGCGGCGTTCTATTGCGCCTCAGTTTCCGCAGCTACTCGCAACGTTTGGCAGATTGCGTCCTCATTGCCTGCAAACTGGTTGGCGGAACAATCATGCACGACCTGAAAACAGGCGTGTTTGATGTTTGGTTGAAAACTGCGTACTTCACATAGCCTCGCGCGCGCGCGCGCGTGCGCGTGCGCGCGCAGGGTTTATCTAATGTCACATAAAAGAACGGATTACACGAGTAAAACTGAAAAAAAGTATGCTAAAAAAAAACGGCGAAAATCTGCGCGTTTTGTATCCAAAATCAATAACGGCTTGGGCCAATGATATGACCGTTGATTACGTCGTTTCAGCCAACGGCGGGCGCGGGCGTCGGGGCGAGATATGCGAACTGACACGGGATAGCTTGCTACGCATGACGTTTGTCGCTCACAATACGGCCGTCACGTTTGATACCATGATAACTCTCACCTACCCGAAGGATTATCCGTCAGATGGCAAGGCCGTTAAATATCACTTGAAGCGGTTTATCAGATGGGCGCGCCAGTACGGCATGGATACGTACTTTTGGTTCATGGAATTTCAGCGCCGGGGCGCGCCCCATTTTCACATTTTCACGCGGGGAACAAAACTACATCGCATGAAAAAGGAGGTTAGCAAAAAATGGTTTGAGATTGTTGATAGCGGGGACGTGAAGCACCTGCGCGCCGGTACGCGCGTCGAACGGCTGCGCCGCCCTGACGCCGCTGGCCGCTACGCCGCCAAATATGCCGGAAAGCCGTACCAGAAAAAAATACCCGAAGGCTATCGCAACGTAGGCCGCTGGTGGGGTCATAGCAAAGACGTGAAGCCTGAACCGTTACAGACAATCGAGATTGATAGCTGGGACGAATTGATAGAGTTGACTAACGGTTGGTCTCATCAAGACGCGCTGAGAGAGAAACGGCCAATCAAGACATTGTTTAACGCAACAGTTGAAATAAAATCGGCGGATCGTGGTGAGTGCGTCAACCACAATCCGCCCGAAGCCAGGCATTAGCCTGAAAGGATTATACCATGTTTTACGATGAAAACTTCAAACAATCTACGGCCAGTAAATTGCTGGAAACATTGCTGGGAATCATAATCCGCATCTTCCTTGCGGTGACAACGGCCGGATTTTTTGCCAACTACGCGGCGGATATTTGGACGTGGCTTCTTCCGCGCACTATGGCGGCAAATCTGGCCGCGATAACCGGCGTCATCCTGATTGACGGAATGGCCGCTGGTTGGACGTACATCCGGCGCGTCAGCGCGGATACAATCGAACAGCAACAATATGCCAGCCTGGGCGCAGTTCTGGACATGTCGCTCAGCTTGGCCGTAACCGCGTCATTCGTAGTAATGACAACGCCATTGCTAAAGCAATCTGTCAGCCCTGAAATTTACGCCGTCATGCTGAACCTGGCGGCCTGGGGTGGGATCATCATCGGCGTGGCGGCCTTCGCCGGTAACGGCGTTCTTTGGCATTACTACGCCCAAGCCAGTAGCTCCAGCCTAAAACAACTCAGGACAAACGAATTGCGCGCCGTTGCCTTGCAGGCTGAACATGACATAGAGTCTGAACGGCTGAAAATGTGGACGCAGAAAACAATATCAGGCATACGCGGCGAGTTGCCGGAGCAGACCGATTCAGCGGCGCAACAAACGGCCAACGAGTACATCAATCGTCAGTTTGCCCAAACAAAAAACGCGCGCCCTTTATCGCCAGCAAAAAATGGTCATGGACGGGAACGTGTGTGACGTGTGGGGTGAAATTTGTGGCGAAACGACCGGCGCGCTATTGTTCGTTAGACTGCAAGCGAGAGATGGCGCAACGGCGCTCCGGGAGAAATGACACCCCGTCAATTTGCGCGGTTTGCGGCGATCCGTTGTCTCATAGCCAAAGAAAACGGGCTGCGCGTTATTGCGGCCCCCGGTGCAAGGAGACGGCAAAGAAACGCAGGCGGCGCAAACGGGCTATGTCCCCCCCCTAAATAGGGGGTACAAACAAAACGGCCGTATCCGGCGATTCGGATACGGCCGTTTTTTTTTGGGGAGCCGGATAAATCATATCACGTCAGGCCATCTGACACCAGGCCGCAACTCCCGGCAACGCTTCACCAAAACGTCAATCTTATTACGGCGTTTCTGGTACAAAACAAGTTCACGGCATTTGTCTTCAATCGTCTGGCCTGGGAGCGATTCGTATGAAACGCCAACATCGAAGCAGAGGTTCCTACACTCGGATTCGTTGAAAGATTTAATCATCTTATCGCGCAGTTCCTGCAAAATTCCAGAATTGTCATTCCACTTCTGCCAACGGCGAATATCAGCCAACGTATCGTTGATTGAGCCAATTGACGATAGCATGTATGACACGCTTTCTTGCAACAAAGACAACTCCATTTCCAATTCAATGATTTTTCTGTGCAATTTGTCCATATTGACATTTTATACGATAGCGTATAAACTTGACACAACAATTAAAATCCCGCCTGCGGGATTCACCAAAAAAAGGAGTAATATCATGTGGTTTTATTCAATCACCTTACGCGGTCACGGCGCGCGTGACAAAACGACATTGAATTTTCAGTTGGACACGGATGCCGCTCCTCTGGCTGACCATGTGGCGGCGCGGAATGCGGCGAATCAGATTCGCGGCGCGCTGGTGGATGTAACCGATGCGTTTGTTGTTCAAGAGAAGGTTACTGACCTGTTCTTTGAAAATAATCAGCGCCCGGCAGACAATGTGGACGTTTACGAAGAAGCGGCCATTAGTTGCTACCTGAATCCGCCCACCGAAGCGGAAAAATTGCACACCCTGCGTATTCCGGCCCCGATTGACGCGCTCTTCCTGACAGATGGAGAAACCGTTGACGTGACCAACGCCCTGCTTGTCCAGTACGTGCAACAGGTGGCGCAACACGCCTTTGTGAGTGATGAAGAGCAGATTGATACTACCGCCGACAATGGCATCAAGTACGGCTACAAACGGACGAAGGCGCGCCGGTTCAACTAATCAAAAATCCTGTAACCTCCTATGGCAATACGGGTTGACTGGCCGACAATCAGAGATGGGATAATCAACAATCAGGGCGCAATCGATGCGCCCTTTTTGTTCATCCTGCCCCACGCCGGCCGCCATTTGCTGATGGCAATTATTGACCAGTTGCGCTGGCAGGCAACGTATCGCTACAAGGGGCATGGGTACGATTTTTCAGACTGGGACGAACTGCAGTCAATAGTTGAGGCCACGCATTACGGCCTGATGGACGGTGAGGAAGTGAACCAAATAGCCGAATCAATTACTTACCTGGCCGACACGTTAGCGGCAAACATGCCAAATCTGAATCTTGAGGGAGTAGACATGGGAAACGTGCAACAAGTTGTGAATATGGGATGTTGTGGGGGAGGGGCAATTACAAATAGCGGCAGTTGCGGGGCCGGGATTGATGAAATGCCTCCGAATGATGCGCCAACCAATCCGCCGCGCGAATTTCCGCCGGTGACAACGCCGCCAATTACGCCAACCTGGACGGAATTTAAGTGCAACATGGCGCATTATCTGTACTACGTGTTCAGAAATAGCCTTATTGAAATATCTGATCTTGTTTCTGTTGGCGAGGCCAATTATGAGCCAATTAAAGCCATTATTGATGAAATTATAGGTTTAGTGACGGGAAATCCAGGATCGGAGTTGCTTTGGGAGGCATATTATTCTCTGGTAACGTGGTTTATTAACAGAGTAACCGGAACATCAGGGAGTGATATGATTCAAGAGATGGATCGCCATTATGACGAATTTATCTGCGCCATGTATTCCGGTGATGGGCCAAATGCCCAGAGCCAGGCAGTCCGCGCCGTCATTGATGATCTGGCATTGCCCTGGCCGGCACGATACTGGATAAAACTGATTGAAGAACAAATACCATACGACCAAATCTTTTACGCAGACGGTTGGGAAACATATGAGTTCCCGCCATCATTCCAAAACAGGGTATGTGCGTGTTCAGGTTCTCCACAACAGTCACCAGACGTGCCGGAAATAACAGGCTATAGGTTCATAGAAGCCAGATATGGCGATATGAAACATGTTGGTGGAAACTGGCAAAATTTGACAGTAACAAACAATGGCAATGAAACGACTGTTGTTTATAACAATGTGAGCGGTGGCGGCGCTGATGACGGGCTGGAATATGACGTTAATAAGGCATTGCTTGACGCCGGCATGAACCTCGATCAACTTCCTGTTGGCGTCCTGTACGAAACAATTTCGTCCAGCCCAACATCTCATGATTCTTGGCGTATCAGGTTTGCAATGGGATCAGGTGAACAAATTGAATATAGCGCGGCTGACACGCCATATCTGTTTGGCGTAAACAATTCGATAGCAAGCGAGCAAGCTATAATTGACTTTTCCCAATGGATAACGGCCAATGGTGGAAAATACCAATCGCGCCCTGTTGATGGCCCGTTTGATGCTGTCGTCCTTAATGCTAATTTTGACCAGAACGGAGCTACTCTAATCGTAAAATCGTGGTTCCTGTTTCCCGAATAAAAAAGCCGCCCGGGCCCGGGCGGCTTTTTTGTTGCCCCATAGGGGACTCGAACCCCTGTTTCGGCCTTGAGAGCATTGCGCGGCAGGCCGACAAAAAGAGAATCGTTACAATTCGTTACGGGGACTGTCTGCGGGCAGTCCCTTTTCTCTGGCCTTGCGCGCTTCTCGCTCAATCGTCAATTGTTGCTTGCAGTTCATCAGGATACGTTCCAGCCGGTGGCGCCGCTTCAACTCCTGACGCCACTTGTACCAGAAGAAGAAAAACCAAAACCAGAAAATAATCCCTAAAATAATTCCAATAACACTATTCATCTTGTTTAACCCTTTTCTTCCGCGGCCGTCCCATGCGCGGCCGGTTGATGTCATCCAGCGTCAAATTATCAGGGACAAGCCACATGTTGGCAACCTTGATTGCCCCAGGAACACGGCCGTCACGTATCCAACCGGAAAATGTTGTTTGGGCAACTTGTAGCCTACGCGCAGCCTCACTTGCAGATATTAAATTTTGCATACGAAACCCCGTTGACACTAACGAACTTTTTGTGTATACTTTTACACAATCCGCTAACGTTAGCGAACTTTTTTACCAGAGGGCAAAGCCCAAATAGACATACGAAAAATTGTGTCAATTTTACCACAAAAGGAGTTAGGCATGACCTTACAAGTTTTCACATTTTCAGAACCAAACCCGCCGCGCCCCTTCCGCTGGCCCGTCAACGACAGATGGTATTCCATCCGCCCGGAACGGCGCGGCAACGGGACGTACTGGTACATGCGGAAACGCATCAACGGCAAAAATCACAATCTATACCTGGGGCCGCTCGGCAAACTGTCAGCCGAACTGCTGGACAACGCCGCAGCCCAACTGGAGGCCAGCGCGCAATGAATGATTACTACGTTTTCAAACGGGAAAAGTGTCGGGCGTGCGGTGGGAAAGGTTTTGTTAGGCGTCATTCACAAGATGGCCTGCAAACGGTGCATTGTAGTCAATGTCTCGGAGACGGGGAGTTGGCAGTAGAAGTTGACTTTGAAGACGCATTCCGCGAGTTCTGCGAAATTTACCAACTGCCATTGGAGGAGCCGGAATGATCATAAGCCAGGCATTCAGTCAATTTCTGTCACGCCCCAATATCAGCGAACAAACCAGGCAAAAATACTTTTACAGGTTACGGCCGTTCTGCATGACAACGCGAAACTTTTCCCGGCAGGTTGAGGACGTAACCACGCCGGAACTGCTGGACTACATCCAGTCGCAGGACGGCCTGAATGACGTGAGCAGGGCGATTCTGCGCCAATCGTTCCACGCATTCTTCAACTACTGCCGGAAGCGCGCCTGGTGCGAGATAAACCCGGCCAGCGCCCTACCCCGCTGGCGCGACACCCCGCGCCGTATCCACGTGCCCCAGGAAGCGGAAGTGGTGAGCGCGCTGGAGGCGGCCGTCAGAATGTGCAAAAGCGATAATCTGATAGACGTGCGAGACGGACTTATCTTCTCCCTTGCCGTCTATTCCGGCTGCCGCCGGGACGAACTGCGTAACCTGGACATTGGCGAGCTTGAGGAAGCGTTACGCGACACGGGCGGCATCCTCGAAGGCACGTACATTGCGTACACGCATGGCAAAACCGGAGAGGCTATGATGCGTTTTAGCGAATTTCACGCCGACGTGTTCGTCAAATACTTGCAGAAACGGCCAAAATCTCGCTCTACGGCCGTTTTTGTCAATCTGAACCCGAATCATCCGAAATATGGCGAAAAACTCAGCCTGACGGCATTTAACCGCGTTAGAGCCAAAATCTGCAAGCGTGCCAACGTGCCTGTAATCACGTATCAGGAATTGCGCCGGCGCATTGCCACCACAATTGCCAGAGCAAACGGCATAGACGTGGCCGCCCACGCCCTCAACCACTCGCCCCATTCCGGCGACAGAGTAATCAGATTGTTCTACTACGACCCCGACCAGGCTGCCGTAAGCAACGCATTGGCCGCCGCCTGGCCAAAGTGAGGATGACGTGAAAATAAAACTACCAAACGCGCCCAGGGATGACGGCCGTTATCCAACGCCAGCATACCTTGAAGGTTACTTTGGCCTGCCTGAATTTTCTGTGCAGACCGGACACGAACCGTTAGACGTTATGTTGGGGAAAATGAGCGAAGAAGTTTATATGGGCTATTTAGGCAAGGCGTTATCTTTGGCTAAGCCCGGCAAACTGGTAATTGCCAGTAACGAAACTGAACCCAGCAGGCCGAAGCGTGAAACGAAACGTAACGAAACTAAATTTTGCCTTTGTGGATGCGGCCAGGAAGTTCCAGAAAACAGATATGGCAGGAAGGCGAAATTTGCCAGCCCATCATGCCGAGTGAAATACCACAGGCAGAAAAACAAAGGGGAGCCTGCTTTGCCATGATTACCGTCAACGCCGAAGCCTGGTCAAACGCCGCCCTTGATAACGAGTTGCAGGCCATCCGGGAGATGCCTACGCACAATGTCAACAAGCCGGGTAGTCCGTTTTTTGTCCACTTGCTCAAAATCGCCTCCATAGTCCGCGCCGGATACGTGCCGCGACACGAAGCGGAAACGGCCGTGCGGGGAGCCTGCTCCGCCCACAACTGGATACCCAAAAAAGAGATCGGGTACCAATGGCAACGCGCCCTGAAACGCGCCCGGCCGCGCCACCCAAAACCGCAGAGCAGGCTCCCCCATGAAATAGCGGCCGCCAAATCAAAGCCGGAAGAAACGGCCGTTTACCACGTCGTTGATGTTGACCTGGTTAACGGCCGTCAGCGCGTCGTCAGGCACGTGGGCGCGGACGTGGCCGGGAAAGCTGACGAACTGGCCGGGATGTTGCGGGATTATCTGGAAACTGGCGAACTGCCGGAAACGGCCGTCACGCTGACCAAGCTGGAAGATGCGCCGGGCGGCGTTCTATTGCGCCTCAGTTTCCGCAGCTA
>JALTPW010000871.1 GCA_026999335.1 Chromatiales bacterium | reverse complement strand
AGGTGGTCGATGGCGGTGTCGATGTAGCGGGTCTGTGCGCGGGTGATCTTGTTTGTTGGAATCAGTTGGGGGCTGTCCATGCGGAGGTTCCATGTGACGGGCTGACGTGACGGGGAGAGAGTTCCGGTAAATTCTAGGGAAGTTCAAGGCCCGGGGGAAGGCGCTTTTCCCTGAAGGGTATTTTTGCTCATTTTGTGGCGCGGGTCGCCAGCTTCCCCTGGATACCTCGGCCCAGCCGACAAGCCTGCCCGCCAAAAACACCCTCAAGCCAGCCTTCGCAGAACCGCTAACATCTGCATATCACACAATCCGATCACCCCGCCATGACCATCAAACACCGCCTGTTCCTGCTCTCGGCTGTCATCACCACCGCCGCTCTGCTCATACTCGCCTTGCAACAATACACCACACAGCGCTCCGACCTCCTGCAGCACGGCATCACCACTCTGATGGACGTGGAGGCCGATATGCAAGCCCTGCTTGCCGCAGAGCAAAGCTACCTGCTCACCCACAGCCAGGAGTCCCGTGACTATTTTTTCCACGAGCAGCAATCCATCACCGAAGAACTGCATGAACTGAATGAAATCATGACCCTGCTAGGTCTGGACACACGCCCTCTCGACAATCTCCATCAGGATCTGGACACCATCACCGCCCACTTCAGCGGACTTGAAAAACTGGTGCAAACCATCGGTCTGGACGAAAACAAGGGCTTGCGCGGCTCCCTGCGCACGGCCGCCCACCAGGTGGAAATCGTCTTCAGCGCCACCGGCAATTATCATCTGCTCACCCATCTGCTGATGATGCGCCGCCACGAAAAGGATTTTCTCCTGCGCCTGGACAACAAATACACGGACAGATACGACCACGCCCATGGCGTACTGCTTGATGCGCTTGCGCAGGCCGAACTCAGTCCGTCACACCACAACGAAACAACCCTTAATCTCAACACCTATGCCGACAGCTTCCATCGTCTGGTGGACAGTAAGCGCCGGCTGGGACTCCGTGAAACCGACGGCCTGCGTGCCAAACTGGGTAACAGCATCAACCAGGCACTGCAAAACCAAGGCATGCTGGTGCAAACCACCCTGGACGCGATCAAGCAGGCCCGCACCACACAGGACAAAATTCTCTTCACCAGTACCCTGATACTGATCATCACCCTGGTCAGCATGACCCTGCTGATGGCACGCAGCATCAGCCGCAGCCTGACACGCATCACCGAAGCCATGGAGCATATCGCCAACGGCACAGCCGCCCTCAGTGTCAGCCTGCCCGAAGAAGGACGCGACGAGACGACGCAGATCGCCCGTGCATTCAACCGTTTCACACGCAAACTGGATCAAACCGTGCAACAGGTGCTCATGGTGGCCACCAATCTTTCCCAGAGCAGCCTGCGCGCCCAGGAAATCACCCATGCCACCAGCAGCTCCATCGAAGAACAGGTCGAGGCCATCACCCAACTCGGTAGCACGGTCGGGCAAATGGCCGACAGCAGCCAGCAGGTGAGCGAAGCCGTCTACAGTGCCAGCGAAACCGCACAGGACGTGCGCCGCGAAGCCGTGGAAGGCCGCGCCGTTGTCAGCAGCGCGGTAGATGGCATGCAGGAAATGCAAAATGAAATCGAGCAGTTGGAACAAAGCATCAGCGCCCTCACCGGACACCATCAGGATGTCGGCCAGGTGCTGGACATGATCGTCACCATCGCTGAACAAACCAACCTGCTGGCCCTCAACGCCGCTATCGAAGCCGCACGAGCCGGTGAGCAGGGCCGCGGCTTCGCAGTGGTCGCCGACGAGGTACGCGCCCTCTCGAAACGCACCACCGACGCCACCGACGAAGTGCGGAAACTCATGGACACCATCCGTACCGGCAACCAGGAAGCGGTCGGGCTCATGACACGCAGCGCCAAGGTCTCCGCCCGCAACCTGGAACGCACCCAGGCCGCCGGTGAAACCTTCGCCCTCATTGCCACGGCCGTCGAGGGCATCAGTGACAGCAATGTACAGGTCGCCACCCAGGCGGAACAACAGTCCGAACTGGCCGCCACCGTGCGCGACAATATCCGCAAGATTGACGAAAGTGTGCGCGACCTGTCCGAGCTGGCACGCAATAACATCTCCGACAACGGCGACCTGTCACAGTTTTCCGTGCAGCTGGAATCACTGGTTGCCGGCTTCTCCGGCAAACCTGCCGCCAACCACGATACCACCACGGAACTGTCGGATAACGTCGATCTGTTTTAGCGGGGTATCATAGCAAACACCGAGGGAACGGCTTCAGCCGCAAATCTCCGCATTGCAATCGCGCAACATATGGGCTATATAATGTAACAGATGTTACTACCGGAGCCCGAAATGGCCTTGCTCACGCCCCAAGACACCCACGCCTCCCACCCGGATATCCACAACAAAGAAGGCCGCCAGGGCCTCGCCCGCATGGTCATGCAGCTGTTCCAGCACTGGCAGCTCAACAACGAAGAACAGCTGGATCTGCTCGGCCTCGACGCCGGCAGCCGCACCACCCTCGCCCGTTACCGCAAGGGCCAGCCTCTGGGCAACAACCGCGACCTACTGGATCGCGTTGGCCACCTGCTCAGCGTACATAAATCCCTACGCCTGTTGTTCCCCCACAATCGCGAACTGGCCTACGCCTGGATGCGTGCGCCCAACCGGGCCTTCGACAACCTCACCCCCGTGCAGGTGGTACACCAGCACGGCTTCGCCGGTCTGCTCATGCTGCGCAGCTACCTGGATCAGGTTCGCGGCCAGTGATCGACCGTTTTCTTAGCGAACTCTGTAGCACCGACTACCACGGAGACTGGCTGCGCAACATCGTCAGCCTGCGCGAATCGCAAAACCTGTTCGATGACCTCAGCGAGCAACCTGGCGACTGGCATACCGCCATCGCCGCCGAACTCGCCGCCAAACCTGCTGACTTCGGCGACACCCCCATCATCAATCGCCCTTTCGAACAGGCCCGCTATTGCGCCGCCATCCGCTACCCGTTCGAAAACTGGATCCGCAGCCGCTACTCCGATGGTAACTTCGGCGTCTGGTACGGTGCCGACAACCTCGAAACCAGCATCTTCGAAACCACCCACCACTGGCTGCAATTCCTCCATGACGCCGACTTTCAGCAACAGCCAAAAACCATCATCGGCGAACGCCGCATATTTCAAGTTCAATGTGACGGTCTGCTGTTCGACTTCCGTTCCAAACTGGCCGACTATCCGCAGTTAACCACCCCTGGTGAATACGACCTCAGTCAGCAAATAGGCCAGCGCCTGCACCGCGAAGGCCACCCCGGACTCATTACCCGTTCTGCCCATTGCGGGGGAGATATCGGTGTTATTTTCACTCCACAGATCCTCTCCAACCCCCGTGATCACTGCTACCTCGACTATCGTTATAATCCCGATTCCCGGGAAATTGTGGTTACTCGCAAACCTGGCAAAACATTTGCCACTTTGAAAATGCAGGATGATGGGTCGTTGCGGGCTGTTGGTAAAGCAAAAGTAGCCTCGGTCAGCTCCGCTTAATTTTCAGGCTGGCTGTGCTATTTTAAAGGTATCCAGCACTGGGGCGATTTGGGCGCTTGATGCCAAAGGGAACTCTGCTTAAGTCATTCTGACAAAAGCCAGAATCCAGTAACTCTCTAAATTCACTGGACTCCGGCATTTGCCAGAGCCAAGTAAGGTGAGCATGTTTTTTTGTGCCCACGTGGAATGTCAAGCCGACGATACAATCTGGCACAATATAACTTGTGTGAACAACCAGTCCAATAGCCATATTCGACTTTGTACGGCGTATCGAAGAAGAAAAAATATTCTGTGAATTGACCGGCACAAGATTTAGCATCGCGGCCTGAAATATTGCTAATGAATTAGCGCGTGGGCACAAAAAACGTGCCCACCCTACTTGGCTGCTTTTACACCACATTGCCACCAGGGCAACAAGGTATTACAGGGCTGAAGATTTGCTGGGTTCCACTAGCTTTCATGCCCAGCAAACCCGAAAAATATATTTTCAATAAAGCGCAATCACCTCACCGGGCTTGTCCAACAAACGCTTCAGATTGTGCTTCGTTCCTCACACAACCTAACCGTATTCGTTATATTTTTCTTTTATTTCAGTTAGTTAATACCCGCCTTGCATTCATTGAGAAGAGGTATATACTTTTTGATATATATTATCTTATTGGAAGAATACTATGGGCACTCGAATCACCAAAATTTTCATGAATGGCCGTAGCCAAGCTGTACGCCTACCCAAAGAATATCGTTTTGATACTGAAGAGGTTTACATTACAAAACAAGGCCAAAATGTCATCATTTCCGCAAAGAAGCCAACATGGGATGAATTCTTCGACTCAAAGTCTGCCTTTGATGGTGATTTTTTAGAAGACCGCCTTGATACCCTGCCTCAAGAAAGGGACTTCGACTGATGTATATGTTAGACACAAATATATGCATTTATGTTTTAAAAAATCACTCTGATAAGCTGCGACACAAATTTAAGGCCATCAAAAATATTTGTATTTCATCAGTAACATACGGTGAGCTTTGTTTCGGCATCGAAAATGGCGATGCATCAATGAGGGAAGCCCGCTGGGCACAGCTTGATGTTTTCACTCAAAGATTACTCATCGATCCTTGGAACGAGGACGCGGCTAGATATTATGGATTTATTAGGGCTTTGCTAAAAAAACAGGGTAATTTAATTGGAAATAATGATCTTTTAATTTCTGCCCATGCTCGGAGCCTGAACGCTGTTTTAGTTACAAATAATGTTCGGGAATTCAATCGAGTTCCAGATCTATCTGTAGAAAACTGGGTAACTGACTAAACCTCGGAAAAATATAACGACAAGATAACCCGTCGATGAAGGAGATCGGGTTTATTTTCATAGGTATCAATAGCATAGCTTAGTTAGAGCCCAATATTTTTAATTTGCCTTGTCAAACCATCTCCTCGCCTAGAAAGCCCAGTGCCTCTTCTTGAACTCTACTCCATTCCTCCGGAGCTGACGTAATCACACAATTTTTCATTGCAGAAAATAGAGTTTCTCTGGTCATTTTAAATCCCGCATTTATGCGGAATTTTTTGCATAAACAGAATCCGTTCTCACTTTGTAACATTTGTAATTCATAGAAATTATCGGTTGAACACTCGAAGGACGAACGAAGTAAATCATCCAAAAAGCTGAAACTCCATACATTCTGGATTCCCGCCTACGCGAGAATAACGGTATTTCAAGTCTCTCAAGCTTAAATCAGTACCATTTGAAGCAGGGCCCTTTTATCGGATCTCCTTCCCCGGTGCAGAAAAACATCAAAAAATCCGGCTGTCCCGCTGAGCCTCCTCAGCTAATTTCTCATCCCTCCCCTTCAATGCCTCAAAGGCATCAGCCGTACCTTCACGAGCCGCATCCCAGACCTCACTCGCTTTTTCTCTGCTCCATTTGCTAGCGTCGACTGCGCCTTGCCTGGTGGCATGCCAGGCGTCGACGGATTTTTCCCTACCCCATTCGACAGCCTCTTCAGCACCTTTCTTGGTGATTTCCCAGCTTTTACTGGTAGTCTCTTCGGCCTTGTCCCAAAGGCTCTCTTCAGCCAGGACGAGGGCGGGGAAAATGCATAATGCGCTGAACATCAGGATCGGGAGTGTGTATCGGATAAGTTTCATTTTGTCCTCTGTTGTCTTGTTAGTGGAAAGCACGGATTATTATCGTGTGAGTGGGTTCTTGGGCCATGTAGGTTTATTTCCATTAACTTGGTCAAAACCACCGTCTTTAGACGGTGACTTTGATGTTCATGTTTTGACTCATGCGCGCTGATGACGGTGCGAGGTTGATGACGTTAGTCAGCAGCACCGAATGCGCTAACCCACCTACTTTAGTCGGTGGTAGTTTAGTCATCAGTAACCCAACGATTCCGCTCACTACAGGATTTGTGCGCACAGCGCACACTACATCTGCCCGTAGCGTGTGCCATGCGCACGCCGATCTCTGGAATATAAAAAAAACACTGACGGAAAAACATGGAATCCTGACACACTCGCCCATGCCTTTCCTCCCAGCTTTCATTTCATCAATGTATTCACATCCGCCATTGTCTTCACTTGGACACACAAACGCGGATTAATTCCTTTCCAGGGCGGCCAGACCCGCAGCCAGATCAGGGTAACGCAGTTCGACAGCCAGCTCTTCACGCATTTTTCGGTTGTCCAACCGGCGCGATTCCTGCAAATAAGACAGCATCCCGGCGCTCATAACCTTTTGCGCCTCGGCGCGTGATACGACGGGCGGCGGCGGCAGGCCCAGGGCCTTGGCGACGTCGATGAAGTATTGCGACATGGTGCCAGGATGACCATCGGCGATGTTGTAGATTTCACCCGGGACACCCCTTTCCATCGCGGCAACACACACTTGGGCGAGGTCATCCTGGTGAATCCGATTGGTCTGGGGCGATTCGAGCGGATCCAAAATGGGCAAGCCCTTTTCCAACCGTGCCACGGGCAGGCGACCGGGGCCATAGATGCCACCAACGCGCAGAATGACGAAAGGCACACCCGTTTCTCTGCTCCAACAACGCAGGGTGTTTTCGGCATCCAGCCGCCGCCGGCCCCGGGCGGTCTGTGGCTGTACGGCCTGTGCCTCGGTAATCCAGATACCCCGGCAGTCGCCGTATACCGCAGTGGTACTGATCAACACCAGTTTCGCCGGTCGTCGCGCGACACCGACGGCGGCGAGGAAATTCTGCAACAAGGGATCACGCTCTCCCTGCGCAGGTGGCGGTGCAAAATAGAAAAGTACAGCCTCTGCCGTTGGCAGATTCTTCAGTGTCGCGCCCTCCGCCAGATCGCCAAACACGGGCTCGATACCCCCGGCACGCAGTCGCGCCGCGCTGGTTTCACTGCGCGCCAGCCCCCGCACACTGGCGCCCTGCGCCCGATACAACCGTGCCACACGCTGGCCGATGTCGCCGCAACCTGCAATCAATACGGAATTCACTGGTGGTTCTCATTGTTGGCTTCACGCATAATCAACATCTCTGTCCACTCCGGTCACCTAGCAAAATGACTTTTACCGTACACCTCGAGCCCAGTGGGCACCATTTCGACATCGAACCCGACGAGACGGTTCTCGATGCCGCCCTACGTCACGGCCACGCCTTTCCCTATGGCTGCCGAAGTGGCAACTGCGGCGCCTGCCTGGGACAGTTGCTCGAGGGTGAACTGGATTATGGCACGGATCGGCCGACGCCTCTGGCTGCCCGGGATCAGCCCCCCGGCACGGCATTTTTCTGTCAGGCACGCGCCGCCTCCGACTTGATCATCGAGGTGAAGGAAATTACCGCCGTGGAATGCCTGACGGTGAAAACCCTGCCCGTGTTGGTGCAGACAAAGGAACTGCTGGCCGACGATGTAATGCGGCTTTATCTCAAGCTGCCGCAGGACGAGCACCTGCGCTTCCTCGCCGGACAGTACATCGATATTTTGCTAAAAGACGGTCGCCGGCGCAGTTTTTCCATCGCCAACATGCCACTCAACGATCACCTGCTGGAGCTGCACATCCGCCACGTCGAGGGCGGCGATTTCACGGGTTACATTTTCGACCAATTACGGGAAAAGGACGTGCTGCGCATCGAGGGGCCGCACGGGAATTTCTTTCTGCGCGAGGATTCCACACGGCCGCTGCTGTTCGTCGCTGGCGGCACCGGCTTTGCACCGGTAAAGTCCATTCTCGAACATGCCTTTGCCGAGGAGATGCCCCAGTCCATGCGACTGTACTGGGGCGTGCGCGGCGAGGAAGATCTGTATCTGAATGCCTTGCCGCAAAAATGGGCGCAGGAACACCCCGACTTCCGCTATGTGCCCGTACTTTCCGCAGCATCGAAACAGTGGCAAGGGGCGCAGGGTTATGTACACGAAACGGTGATCGCAGATTTGGCGGCAAGGGACGAGGATTTTTCAACCTTCGATGTCTACGTCTGCGGCCCACCGGTCATGGTCAGGGCCGCCTTCGCGGCCTTCCGTGAGCGAGGCCTCGACGAGGCACGCTTCTATTCCGATGCGTTCGAGTTCCAGGCGCCGAAACCCGGCGGCTAACTAAACTACCACCGACTAAAGTAGGTGGGTTAGCGCATTCGGTGCTGATGGCTAAAGTCATCAACCTCGCACCGTCATAAACGCGCATGCGTCAAAACATGAAAATCAACGTCACCGTCTAAAAACGGTGGTTTTGACCAAGTTAATGAAAATAAAATTACGCCCTGACGGCATCCAGCGGTTTGGTGACTTCTGGCGCCTCAATGGCCGGTGGAACATGCTCCACCACATCGACTTCGGCGGCCACCGGCGGTTCACAACAGGGCGCCAGACGCAACACCTCCCGGTAACAGGACAGGGCGGTCTCCCGATCACCCATCTTGTCCAGCAGGGTTCCCAGCTCGATAAGGGCCTCGGCATTCGGCTGTGCATTGATGCTGGCCTCAAGATAGCTGCGTGCCTTGCCCCACAGCCCGGTACGCAAACACAATCGTCCCGCCGTCAGCAGTGCCGTCCGATCCTGTTCATGTCCCATCAGGAATAATTCGGCCTGCACCAGCTGGCGTACCGGATCCGGCCCCTTGATAAGACCGTACATCCGCAACAGGCCATCACTGCGATGGCGCTTGAGCACGCTGCGCAGCAGCGGCTCTCCCTCGGCATCCCTGCCAAAATCCCTCAGCCTCTGCAGATAAGTCAGCAGCAGGGTTTCTTCTTCACGCAGCGCCTTCGGCACCATGGACCAGGTTTGCATCACTCCGGCCACCTCGGCGCTGTCCCTGAGCAAGGCGGTGTAAGCCTCGAGCGCCATGGCATCGAGGGTCTGTTTGTCGAATATTTTTCGCTTGCGCAACTTGGGCAGCAGCTCAATGAGGTTGTTCCATTCCCCCAGTTCCCGGTACAGTTTACCCAGCGGCTTGAGCACCTGCGGATGCGTCGGTTCCAGCTGGTACAGGCGCTGCAGTGAGGCCAGCGCCTGTTCTTTCTGGTTCTGACTCAGCAGCAAATCCACCTGGGTCAGGCCCACGGCAATATCGGCCTGGGCCGGATTCTGGTGCGCCAATTGCAGATAGTGGTCTCGTCGATCCTCCGCACCTTGCTCCTGTGCGGCACGTGCGGCGACCAGGTAATTGAGTATCGGCACTTCACTCTGCCCGGCATACTTCAGTACCTGCCGTTCCGCCTGTCGCCACTGCCCCTCGGCCAGTTCGATGAGCCCGTAACTCAGCGCCTTCTGCGCATTTTGTTCTCTGCGGTGCTTGCGCCAGCCTCCCACACTGCGCGGCACAGCCAGCAGGCGCACGACAAAACGAATCGTGAAATAAAGAGCCGCAAAGACCAACAACAGGAAAAACACCAGCAGAGCCAGGCTGGTTTCCACGCTCCAGGGACCGACACCAATCAACACATAGCCCGGGTTGTCCTTGATGAGCAGAGCCAGCAGCACGGCGCCAATAAGCGCCAACATACAAATCAGCAGCAATTTAATCATTGTTCACCGCCCTCACGCTGTGCAGCCTCGACCTCTATGCCCAGGCCCTGCATGTCTTGGCGCAGTACGCGCAAGGAATCGCTGATATCCGGCAGGCTGGGTTGCAGGTCTGCCTGCTGCAAATTCTGTAAAGATTCCAGCATGCCCTGCACCGCGGCGGACTCCTCATCAAACTTGGCCTTGAGCCAGTGAGTGGCTTCGTCCAATAACTGGTGGAACAGGGCCGTTTCATGGCGCAGCAGGCTGAGTCGCGCCTGTTCCAGTTTCAGCTGCAGATTCTGCCGCAAATACCACGCTTCCTCTGGGGCTCGCAGGGGCTCGATAGGCTTGTCCTCTCGCCGCACGACCACCAGCCCACGGATATCTCTCCAAATCGCGCCGGGAATATTGGCCCAATCCAACGGCTGGGTGTTTTCCTCGCCGTTGCCAACCACCGATCCGGCAGTGCGAACGTGCGGGGCATCCCGCAACGGCAGATCCTCCACCCTCCCGACCAGACTGGCCAGGGTCAAGGCCAGACCCGTAATGTCCGGCGCCACCATCGCCTTCAACGCCGTGATCTCGTTGGCGATGGATTGACGCACCGGCACAAAGGCAGGATCACCAATGGCACGCAGTTTTTGATCGACAGTCTGTAATACCGCCAATGCGGTACGATGATCACGCTCCAGGGTGAGGCGGGTATTGGCGACAATCAGCAGATATTCGATCTCCGCCAGACGCCAGGCCAGGGTGGTACGGCCCAGTGTCGTCGACATCTCTTTCAGTGCCGTGTTCAACGCCTGCTGCTCGGCCTCGATACGCTGACGCACAGCGATAGCATTGTCCACCTCGCTGCGAATCGCGCCGATCTCCTGCTTCAGGGTTTCCAGCTGACTCAAACGCCTCAGTTGCTGCTGATTGGCGTCAATGCTTGACCGGTTGCCATCTATGCGCGACTGCAACTCGCCAAGACGCTCCAGCAGTGCGGCATTCTGCTGCTGCTCTTGCAAATTCTGCTGACGCCCTTGCAGATAAAGGTAGTACGCGCCCAGCGCCGTCAGGATGGCCAGCACCAGGGCAACGATAGACAAGCCGGTGCTCGAACCTTTTTTTTCCTTTTTCTCTTCTTGTTTCTCTTCCCTGATTTTTCCCTTTGCACTTTCTTCTTCCATCCCGGCAACATCGACTGTTTTCACTGTGGCCTCAGGCGGCTTTTTTTCTTTTTTCCCGGCAGCGGCAGTCGTCTTTTTCGGGGTGTTGGGGGGCTTTTTTTCCACACGAGTTTCAGGTTTTTTCTGTGCGGCTTTCCCCGTCGCTTTCGGGCTATCCTTTTCCGTCACCGTCGTTGCCTCTGCGGGTACAGGCTTGTCACTGGCGGATTGGTCTTCGGCATCCTGCGTCACCTTACCGACTACATCCTCCTCCACGGCCTTGCCTTTTACCGGTTTGGCTGATGGGGTTTTCTCATCGTTCTGATTGCTTTGATTTTTCATCTCGATTCCTGCGCGTAGCACTTTGCGGCCTCAAGCAACGCGGCGTCACTGGCCGCTCTGGCAACAATCGCCGGGCGTATGAAGCCCAGTTCCTGTGCCAACGTGGCGCTGCGATCACTGATCACGACCAGTGCCGTCTCCAACAGACGTTCCCGATGGCCGGCATCCACTCGCGCAAAGAGATTCCGCAGGCCTTCATTACTGGTGATGATAATCATATCGAGCTTGCCCTTATCCCACGCCCGATACAACCGTTCTGGGTCAAGAGTACTCATAATTCGTCGGTACACCTCGGCATAGTCCACCTGTGCACCACGCTCACGGAGCGTATCGGCCAGCAAGGCCCGGCCATTGCCGCCACGAAAAATGATCACTCGCTTTTCCTGCAACGACTGTAACTCAGGCAGAACCAACAGAGCCTCGGAGTTGTAGGGCGCCGGGGGCAGGATATGCGCCGGCTGGCCGTGTGATGCCAATGCCCGGGCCGTGGCCTGGCCGACAGCGGCGCGCAGCAGGTTTTCGGGTAACAACGACCCACCAAGGGCTTGATAGGCATAGTGCACGGCATTGGCGCTGATAAAAATAGCCAAGTGGTCGCCGGCAAGGTCTTGCAGACGGGCCTGTAACGGCGCAACGTCGGCCGGAGGAAGGATGTCGATCACCGGAAAGCGGAGGGTATTTCCACCCTCCGCTTCAATCAGCCGGCACAGATTGTCTGCCTGATGGGCCGGACGGGTCACGGCGATGGTTAAACCATCGAGCACGCCGCGCCGGGTGTCCGTCAGCATATGAAGTTAGCGCTTACTTCGCATGAAGCGGGCATGGAGTGGTGTTATGTAACCATCAGGCATTGGCGTAGACTGCCTTGAGAATCACCCCGGCACCACGTGACAGCAAGTCGTCGGCCAGTGCCGTGCCGAGTTTTTCGGCCTCTGCCGCCGGGCCTTCGATCTCGCCACGTATCACTTCCCCACCGTCGGGACGGCCCACCAGCCCTCGCATGCGCAGACGCTCGCCATCCAGTTCTGCGAAACCGGCGATGGGCACCTGACAACCGCCTTCGAGACGCTGGTTCATGGCGCGTTCGGCCAGCACGCAAGTCTGGGTATGCGCATCATTGAGATGGGCGATGAGTGTGTGGATACGGGCGTCATCGCTACGCGTCTCGATGCCCACGGCGCCCTGGCCGATGGCCGGCAGGCTCTGCTCGGTGCTCAGGCAACTGCGGATACGGTCTTCGAAACCGAGGCGCTTGAGACCGGCGCTGGCAAGGATGATGGCGTCATAGTTGCCCTCGTCGAGCTTGCGCAGGCGGGTGTTGACGTTGCCGCGCAGGTCAAGGATGTCGAGATCGGGGCGTGCCGCACGCAGCTGGCACTGCCGGCGCAGGCTGGAAGTACCGACCCTGGCGCGCTGCGGCAGCTCGTCGACACTGGCATAGGTGTTGGAAACAAAGGCATCGCGCGGGTCTTCCCGCTCACAGATCACCGCCAGATGCAGGCCCTCGGGGAATTCCACTGGGACGTCTTTCATCGAATGCACGGCGATATCGGCATCGCCACGCAGCATGCCCTGCTCCAGCTCTTTGACAAACAAGCCCTTACCACCCACCTTGGCCAGCGGGGTGTCGAGGATCTTGTCTCCTTGGGTGACCATCTTCACCAGTTCTATCTGTAAATCAGGGTATTTGGCCAGCAGGCGGTCACGGACGTATTCGGCCTGCCACAGGGCCAGGGGACTTTTGCGGGTGGCAATGCGAACGGTTTCGGTCATGGTATCTTCTCGTGTTGGCCGGTGGGCCGTGGCCCAGCCTGGAAAAGCCGTTAATGCTACGGATCGTGTCGGTGGTACACAACCAGATCCGCACATTCGGCTCGCCCACTCGGCTTTGCGTATGCCGACGCTGCGGTAGACATACTACTGGCAGGTGATATGGCCCGTAGCGGAATAGAGTCCGAGACCACCAGCAAGGCAGCGGGCGACTCACCGCTAAAACGAGCGCTCGAGGCTGAAATAGGCTTGGTTTTCACCACCGGGATCAAATCCCGTGGCAAATCCGACGCGCAGGGTCAGCGGCAATATATAACCAAGAATCACATCGGCCTGCAACTCAATCCCAGCGCCACTATACCTATTTTCTTGGCTATACACCTCTTTCCCAGCCGCACCGATATTGTAAAATACCTTGCCGGATAACTGTTGAATGCCCACTGGCGGCGACATCAGGGTGCGCCCTGTGCGATGCAGCGGGAAGCGCCATTCCGTATTTAGCAGCAACATGTTTTCACCCGTAAGGGTATTCAGGCCTTGAGGATATCCCCGCAGTGGAAATTTGCGTTTATTGAAAAGTGAAGGTGTCCCCAGATTGCCCGGCAGGGTGACCCTATCACCAAAGACACCACCCAACCTGAAGAACGACGTATTCACACCACCTTGTCCCGCGGAAAGCTGCAAAGCCAGGGATTGTTGCTCCCCGATATGGATGAATTCACGCCAGTCCAAACGCACCACCCTGCCGCTAAAATCACCTTCCATAATATCATTATCTTCCACCACCAGGTTGATCACCCGTCCGTCATTGCGGCTAATAGACAGCGGATAGCGGACTGTATCATCATAACTCAGCGCCACCCCGACCATGCCCTGTCGGGTGTCGCGCCACCTCGCCACGCCAGGGGTGCGGACACTATCCTGCGTTCGCTCAAAAACCAGGCCGGCATGCAGCGACCAGCGCCGTAACACCCTGAGAAAAGGGCGTTCGATGGCCAGCAACAACGTGTCTTCACTGCGAATACGTAGCAAGTCATTGGCGCTATCCCGATAATATCCGTACTCTCGGTTGATGTAGAACTGGAGAATGGGTTGCCAGCGGTCGTAACGGTAATCTATATAACCCACTGGCAGCTTGTGCTTGAGATTAGCGGCCAGCAATAATTGCAGGTTATGGCGCCACAGGGGATCATTGGCGGAGGTATAAATCCCAGCTTCCATCGCCTGGGTATCGACTAAAAGATAGGGAAACCACCAACGCGGCATCAGATGCCTGCTCGGCCGGTAATCGCTAATTTCAAACTCCGCCAATACACCGTGCTGCCTTGGGGCATCGCGGGGTATCTTGATTGTCGTCGCCAGTGGGTAATCCCCCACAGGTTGGCTATATAAATCGACGCCTCCTGTGCCCAGATGACTGTAATACAGGGTTCGGCCATCCATTGAAAGGGCCGGATAAAAACCGCCACCGGTCAGGTGGGTCAAACGGGTGAGCCGCTGCCTGTCCTGCAAATCTATACGGTGGATATTGTAGATATCTTCATAGTCGGCGCTAAACAGGATACCGGCGCCGTCGGGGCTAAATCGGGGCTGGGTTTCAATGGCGGCGGTATTCGTAAGTTTTTGCCACTCGCCCTGTTTCAGATCAAATAGCTCAAGATTCCAACGGCTGTCTGGCCGCCACACGGCAGCAGCCAGGGTCGTACCATCCGGAGCAAGATCGATTCCGCCGATGACGCTGGCATCTTCCCCCTGCCATAGGGTTTCAAGGTATTGTCCTTGTCGATCAAGGCGATGCAGACTATGCCTGCCCAACTTGTAATGTACAGCGAGGATGTGCTGGGCATTCTGATCCCAGATGGCATAACGATAGCGCCCGCCTTTGGTCAGGCGTGTTTCACTGCCATCTTCCTGATTGATTAGGTAGATGTCATTGAAGCGATTGGTGTTGTTTGACAATTCCGTTTGGATCAACAGAATGCCCGCCGTAGAGTGGGCGTCGAAAACAAAACCCCGCACCTCGGCGATTTCGTGGGCCTGTCCATTAGTGGCAGACAGGCGCATCAATAGCGGCCAGTTGTAAAGCCGATCCTGAATGTACAACACATCACCATTGGGCAATACCTGAGGTCGTCCACTGCGGTAGGCGTTGGTAGTCAGGCGTTTACCGGAATTGGCGCCACTTTTTTCAAGTGATTCCAGTTGAGCACGGAATTCTCCGGCCAGATATTGATCAAACTCCCGCCACAGGGTAATCAGGTTTTTACCCAGCACCTGCCGGGTATTGGTATTCAACATAAAGGGAATGATGTTGTCACTATAGCCATTAATCAGTTGCTGGATGCTTTCCTTGCCATAGTGATCGGCGAGAAATTGATAGAAATAGACCCCATACAAATAAGCGGTAGTCCCTGCCGGCCAGTCGGTGGTGCCGGCGCTGACCTGAGACAGAGGCTTGATGCCGTTCTGCCATTCCAGACGCATCATGGTGCGAAACAAACTGCTCTGACCACGGCCAATACCTTTATCCCTATCCGTTTCCATATAAGTGGCCAGACCTTCCTTCAACCAGGTAGGCTGCAGAAGGTTAGGAAATAAAATCGGCAGACGGCCGAACAGCGTCTGCCCTAATTTTGGCAGGCCTTCTTTTTTATCCATGTGCAAGATATGAGTATATTCATGGATGAACAACAACTCCATCCAGTGCTGATAATCTTCCACCGATGCCGGTGGGGTCGTGATAAGCGTGATGTGATTTTGGGGTACGGGAGTCGCCCAGCCATTACTGAAGTCCATGCGATCAGTGAGTACCACATCGGTCTTGTCCCTGGGGATCCATTGCAATTGTACGGACAGAGTCTGGTGGATACGCTCGGCGATCACCGCCAGCTCTTCGGCCATCTGTTGTTCGCCATCATGGAAGTGGATAGCGAAATGCTCCGTATGCAGGGTTTGCCAATTCAATACAGGGTCATGCAGAGTCGCAGATATGGCGGGAGGGGAAAACAACAACATGATTCCAAAAACCATGATTAATCGTAACGCACGGCGCCCCAACCCACCAGAGGTGGATTGGGGCCATGATACTGTTTTGAAAAAATGAAATACAAGGATGTATTTCATCAGGTTTCGTGCATTTTTTTGCTTCTGGTTAAAAGTGTTAGCCTTGCCTGGATTCGGGGCAGGATAACCTGCCCCGGATGTCCTGGTTTACGGTGTATTCACATCACCTGATGCATTGTTGCTATAGGTGTTATTGGATAAGGTGATATTACAACCATTGGTTACGGTATCAGCCTTATATACTCCCCAGCTAGCGCTGTTTTTTATGGTGCTATTGGTCACGCTAAAACGTGTGGGGGAACCCGATGTGCAAGATGAATCGATGTTTCCAGAGTTTGATACATTTCCTGCTCCGGCATATTCAACGATGACATAATCCAGTTGATTATTGCTGCTATTGCTCCAGCGAAACACAATACCCTCCCAGTAGCCTGGTGATGCTTCAAGCCCGGTGAATAAAATGGGTTCAGCTTCAGTGCCAACTGCCTTTAATGAGCCGGAACTACTGACCGAAAGCCCAGCACCTGAGTTAAATGTGAGAGAAACGCCCGCCTCCAGAGTTAGTGCTGCATCAATGCCAAAAGAATAAGAAGAACTCATATAGTAGGGAACATCCAGTTTTTCCCAAATTTGAGCAGTGACGACATCCTCATTACTAACATGAATACGATCATCCGTATTGCCGCTGTACTGACTATCTTTACCCAAATGACCAACCAGTTCAGCTGGCAGAGAAATAGGCCAGTCATTTAATGTCAACGTGTTATTTTCAAATGCATCCAGATTAACACTACTGTCAGCGAGATATACTCCTAAATTACTGGCCTGACGTGAAAAGGTATTTTTAACGCTGAGACGTGCTGGACTTCCGGAAGTTGAGGCCGTATTGATATTAATAACACCATATTCAATGATGACATAATCCAGTTGATTATTGATACTGTTGCTCCAGCGAAACACAATACCCTCCCAGTAGCCTGGTGACGCCTCAAGCCCGGTGAATATAATGGGTTCAGCTTCAGTGCCAACTGCCTTTAATGAACCTGAACTATTGACCGAAAGCCCAGCACCTGAGTCGAATGTGAGAGAAACGCCCGCTTCCAGAGTTAGTGCGGCATCAATGCCAAAAAAGTAAGAAGAACGCATATAGTAGGGAGCATCCAATTTTTCCCAAGTTTGAGCGGTGACGATATCCTCATTATTAACATGAATACGATCATCTGTATTGCCGCTGTACTGACTATCTTTACCCAAATGACCAACCAGCTCAGCTGGCAAAGAAATAGGCCGGTCATTTAATGTCAACGTGTTACTTTCAAATGCATCCAATTTAACACTACTGTCAACGAGATATACTCCTAAATCACTCGCCTGACGTGAAAAGGTATTTTTAATGCTGAGACGTGCTGGACTTCCGGAAGTTGAGGCCGTATCGATATTAATAACACCATATTCAATGACGACATAATCCAGTTGATTATTGATACTGTTGCTCCAGCGAAACACAATACCCTCCCAGTAGCCTGGTGTTGCTTCCTGAGCTGTGAAAGCTATCGGCTGCTGCTTTGTTCCTACAGCATATAAAGATGCTCCCTGGTTCACTGTAAGTTGTGTTCCCGCAGCAAATTCCAATCTCACTCCTGGATTAATAGTGAGTCGTGCCGGGTTATTGACACTGATGCCATTCGGCACTTTATAACAAGATTCGTTTAAAGTCGTATCAACATCGATGTCGTTATCTGTCAGCTCACCATTACAAGCGCCCACAACAATGTCAATAATCGTCAGCACGGCTGTTGTATTGGTGCCCAGACTTGTATTTGCAGACGGGCTGGACAGTGTCAGGTTCACGGTTTCATTCCCCTCCGTTGTACTGTCTGACATGATTTGCACGGCAAATGTTTTTGCATTGCTGTCGTTCGCCGCCCAGTCCAATGTCCCCGAAGTCGCCGTGTAGTCTTCGCCATCAGCCGCCGTGCCATTACTGGTCGCATAATCCACGCTGATGGCTTCAGAAATATCACCCGCACGATTCAC